>NZ_JBQIKP010000007.1:0-124723 GCF_056796775.1 Schaedlerella sp. | reverse complement strand
TTTTTTGAAATATGCCTTGCAAAAAAATGAGCAAACATGTGTCTATTCCCACTTTTACTATTCAGTATTTAATGGAATCTGGTCAGGGTCTGACCAGTAACGATTCCAGGCGGGTTGGGGGGCGAATTGTAACGAAATGCTTGACATATCGCATTGCGGAAAATACAATGGTATGTGGAACGGCCGAATGGCAATGATGGGATGCCCTTGGGTATACCTTGTGAAACGGCCGAATGGCCATGATGGGATGCCCTTGGGTATGCCCAGCTGAATTTGGAAGGAAAGAAAGGACCAATATATTATGGCATTGAAGAAAAAGCCCGTGACCGGGATGAAGGACATGCTTCCGGAGGAAATGGAGATCCGGGATTATTGTGTGGGTCTGATCAAGGAGACCTACAAGTCATTTGGGTTTTGCTCCATCGAGACGCCCTGTGTGGAGCATATCGAGAACCTGTCAAGCAAGCAGGGCGGAGACAACGAAAAGCTGATCTTTAAGATCTTGAAGCGGGGGGAAAAGCTGAAGCTGGATCAGGCCAGGGAAGAGGCAGACGTGGTGGACGGCGGACTGCGCTATGACCTGACGGTTCCCCTTTCCCGCTATTATTCGGCCAACGCCAACGATCTGCCGTCCCCTTTTAAGGCGCTCCAGATCGGCAATGTATGGAGGGCAGATCGTCCCCAGAGAGGGCGGTTCCGGCAGTTTATGCAGTGTGACATTGATATCCTGGGAGAACCCTCGAATCTGGCAGAGATCGAGCTGATCCTGGCTACCACCACGCTGCTCGGAAAGCTGGAATTTCATGATTTTACGATCCGCGTCAATGACCGGCGCTTCTTAAAGGCGATGGCGGCTTACAGCGGATTTGACGAAGCGGATTATGACAAAATATTCATCACCCTGGATAAGATGGACAAGATCGGCCTTGACGGGATCCGGGCGGAATTAGAGGAAAATGGCTATGCGAAGGAATCGGTGGACACATACCTGCAGATGTTTCAGGAGATTACAAATGATGTGGAAGGCGTACGCTGGTGCGGCCAGAAGCTGGAAGGTTATCTCCCGGCGGATGCGGCGGCATCGCTGGAAACGATCATAAGCAGTGTGGAGCGCGCGAAGGAGGCGGATTTTAAGATCAGCTTCGACCCCACGCTGGTGAGAGGGATGTCCTACTATACGGGCACGATCTTTGAGATCTCCATGGATGAATTCGGCGGCTCTGTGGGCGGCGGCGGACGCTATGACGAGATGATCGGAAGATTTACGGGGCAGGCTACCCCGGCCGTGGGATTTTCCATCGGATTTGAGCGAATCGTCATGCTCCTTCTGGAGCGGCAGTACCAGGTGCCGACCGGGAAGGAGAAGAAAGCGTATCTGCTGGATAAGAACCTTCCCCAGGAAAAGCTGCTGGAGATCCTGGAGCGGGCCAGAGAAGAGCGGGGCGCGGGCATGCAGGTCATGATCATGAATATGAAGAAAAATAAGAAGTTCCAGAAGGAACAGCTGGCGCGGCAGGGATATGAGGAGATCGTGGAGATCTGGTAGTTGTCTGGGAAAGAACAGCGCGCAGGCTGCGCTGTCCGTGGAAAAATGAATCAAAATTTCATTATTATTCAGAATATGAATTCAAAGGAGCAGTGAGAGATTATGGCAGAATCAATGAGAGGATTACACCGGACCCACCGCTGCGGCGAGCTCTCGGCGGCAAATGCGGGAGAGCAGGTCACAGTCATGGGATGGGTGCAGAAGAACCGGAATAAGGGAGGGCTTGTGTTTGTAGACGTCCGGGACCGTTCCGGGATCATTCAGGTTGTATTTGAGGAAGGAAAGGCGGACGCGGAGCTGATCGCAAAGGCAGCCGGCCTTCGCTCCGAGTATGTTGTCGCAGTCGCGGGAAGAGTGGAAAAGCGTTCCGGCGCGGTGAATGAGCACATTGCCACCGGGGAGATCGAGGTGATCCCGTCGGAGCTTCGGGTGCTTTCCGAATCCGCCACTCCGCCGTTCCCCATTGAGGAAAATTCAAAAACCAAGGAAGAGCTGCGTCTGAAATACCGTTATCTGGACTTAAGAAGGCCGGATCTCCAGAGGAATCTGATGATGCGCAGCCGGGTAGCGACCCTGACCCGGCAGTTTCTGGCGGAGGAAGGCTTTCTGGAGATCGAGACCCCGATCCTGGGCAAGAGCACGCCCGAGGGGGCGAGGGACTACCTGGTGCCAAGCCGGGTACATCCGGGTAGTTTTTACGGACTTCCCCAGTCTCCCCAGCTGTTCAAGCAGCTGCTGATGTGCTCCGGATATGACCGGTATTTTCAGATCGCGAAATGCTTCCGGGATGAGGATCTGCGCGCGGACAGGCAGCCGGAATTTACCCAGATCGACATGGAGCTTTCCTTTGTAGACGTGGACGATGTAATTGATGTCAATGAGCGACTTCTGGCAAAATTGTTCCGGGACGTGCTGGGTGTGGAGGTGAGCCTGCCGATTCCCAGGATGACCTGGCAGGAGGCCATGGACCGGTATGGTTCCGACAAGCCGGATACCCGGTTCGGCATGGAGTTGGTGAATGTGACCGAAACCGTAAAGGATTTTGATTTTGTCGTATTTAAGGGTGCCGTGGAAAACGGAGGCACCGTGCGGGGGATCAATGTGAAAGGGCAGGGCGGTATGCCCCGCAAGAAGATCGACAAGCTGGTCAGCTTTGCAAAGGACTACGGCGCAAAGGGGCTTGCCTATATTGCCATCCAGGAGGACGGTACGGTAAAGTCCTCCTTTGCGAAATTCATGACCGAGGAGCAGTCCAAGGACCTGATCCGGGCCATGTCAGGAGAGGCGGGAGACCTGCTGCTGTTTGCCGCGGATCAGAACAAGGTGGTCTGGGACGTGCTGGGCGCGCTGCGTGTGGAGCTGGCGAAGCAGCTGGAGCTTTTGGATAAGAATGAATATAAGTTCCTCTGGATTACGGAATTTCCGCTGCTGGAATGGAGCGAAGAGCAGAACCGCTATACGGCCATGCACCATCCGTTTACCATGCCCATGGAAGAGGACCTGCAGTATATTGATTCCGAACCGGGCAGGGTACGGGCCAAGGCATATGATATCACACTGAACGGAAATGAGATCGGAGGCGGGAGCATCCGGATCTATCAGGATGATATCCAGGAAAAAATGTTCGAAGTGCTTGGATTTACGAAGGAACAGGCATACAGTCAGTTCGGCTTTTTGATGGATGCGTTCCGGTACGGAGTGCCGCCTCACGCCGGGCTTGCATACGGATTGGACCGTCTGGTCATGCTGATGGCAAAGGAAGACAGTATCCGGGATGTGATCGCGTTTCCGAAGATCAAGGACGCGTCTTGCCTGATGACGGACGCTCCAGGGGAAGTGGATGAGAAGCAGCTTGCGGAGCTGGGGCTCGACCTGGCGAAAGAGGAGACAAGAGAAGATTGAGTGATCTTGATTTCCATGAGGTAATGAGCCGGATGGTCATGCTTGTAAGGAGATTTGACTTATAGAATGCAAAATAAGGGCGTCGGGAAATGTTGTATACCCACAGTCGTTGTAAGTTCTGATGAACTGCGGCAACAGATTGTAGATCACTGTAATTTCCCGGCAGCCCTTTTTTGTGAATCCGATGCCGTACATAAAATAAAAAAACTTCCAAATTACTGGAAGTTTTTTAGAGCGACAGACGGGGTTCGAACCCGCGACCCCGACCTTGGCAAGGTCGTACTCTACCAACTGAGCCACTGTCGCATCTCTATGTTTTTGTATTCCGTATCGGAACAATACATACTATACTACAAGGATACCGGATTGTCAACAGTTTTTAAAAAATAAATCGTTGGAATTTTTATGAAAAATTCAGACAATTCGTGAAGGCCCGATATTACAGACTCTTCAAGGAAAATTGGATATAAAAAACAGAAAAAATAAAAAAAGCTGGGTCAGACATCGTGCTCTATCTGATCCAGCGAATGGATAAGCAGGTTGGATGCACTTTAGATCATCCAACCGTATAGGCGGTGTTTTTCAGTATACCGGACGAAACAGGGCAGAACAGAGCGTCTATTCTGCTTTGACGTCCAGCACAGGAGCAGGGGCAATATCACCGGCTGCTTTGTATGCGGCCTGGGCCTTAGCGCGTTTTACCTTCAAGGCCTCCGGGGTCAGTTCCGCCTCCGCGCGGGTCATCTCCCTCTGGCTGAGAACATCCCTGGCATCCTCAATGAGCGATTCCTTCACCTGAGATGCCTCCGGCGGTTCTTCATCGCCGTTCTTCACGGCTTTGTCCAGGATCTCCTCTACGGTATCCTGAGCCGGGTCGTCAATCTTCTGTTCAGCTTCCTTGGCTTCCTGTAGATCCTTCTCGGCCTTCAGCCGTTCCTGTTCCGTCGGCAGCTTGGCGTATCTGCCGCTTTCCACAAATTCCCTGGTAGACTGCTGGAGGGCTTCATTCTTCTGATGTTCGCGCATCACCAGCTCAAATTTTTTGTTTTCCGGGATCGCGGGATTGTGCATGATATTGTTGACGGCGCTTAAAGAGCTGGCCGTATGGAGCATCTTCACCCGCTCCACCTCATCCTTGGTCTTGCACCTTTTGAGCTCCTGTTCATACTGCTTCTGTTCGGCCTGCATGGATTTTACATGCTGATAGGCTTCCGGGTCATTTTTCCTCAGATATTCCATCTCATCCGCAGTCAGCCTCTGGCCGCACTTTAATTTCAGATCAATCTGCGCCTGGAGCTTTGCGGAGCCTTCCTTGTTGGCTTGTCTGATCTCATCCGCCTGCTGCTTTACCCAGTCATCAATGCTGGTTGTCCCGTCCGCAGTGAAGTCATTGGTATCCTTTCGCTTCTGCCACTTCATCTGCATTTCCATATTTTTTGTATAAGAGTTCAAAGATTGAACCGCAAAAAAATTCATATGGCACCTCCTCATATTCAAAAAGTCATTACAGCTTCTGTCACGAACACATTCTTATTATAAATATCGGCTGAATACGGGGAAAATATAAGTTCCTATCCGGTTGACTTTTGGGAAAGGGGGGTGTATCGTTAAGGATATCGAAACCTGGATTGGCGGCAAAATAAGAGGGACAGACAGATGGAAGAAAACAGAACGAATATCGGTGAACAGAATAGGGTATCGCTTGTCATGATCGCAGAAGGACTTTTCGTCGGAGTACTGGCCGGTCTGACAGTCATTTTATATCGGGTTTGCCTGAGCTATGCTACAAAGTGGCTGGATAAAGTGCTTCAATTCCTTTATAAGAATCCGGCCTGGTTTGCAGGCTGGTTCGCCGTATTGCTGCTGCTGGCAGTTGTGGTGGGACGGCTTCTGAGGTGGGAGCCTCTGATCGCGGGCGGGGGGATTCCGCAGGTGGAGGCGGAGATTGCCGGAACATTGTCCCGGCGTTGGATGCGGGTAATACCGGCAAAGTTTGCGGGAGGCTTTTTGTGCGTCTTCGGCGGAATGTCGTTGGGAAGGTGCGGACCATCCATCCAGCTGGGAGCCATGACCGGACAGGGTGTCTCCAGATTTCTCAGGCGGGGAGAGGACGAGGAGCGCAGCCTGATGGCCTGCGGAGCCGGGGCCGGGATTGCGGCCACATTTCACGCGCCTCTGGCAGGAATGGTATTTGCTATGGAAGAAATATATCGGGCAGGGAAAACGACGGATTTTATATCCGTGCTGGCGGCTACGGCTGCTGCCGCGTTTTCCTCCAGCCATATCCTGGGGGCTGATCCGGTTTTTCAGTTTCAGCTGACAGCCGTCCTGCCCCAGACCCATTACTGGATGCTGCTTGTGCTGGGGATTCTGATCGGTATGGCAGGGGCATTCTACAGCTGGGCCATGCTGCGTGCACAGAGCCTGTACAAAAAGGCAGGATTCCTGAATGAAACAGGCCGGATGGTGACGGCCTTCTCTGCGGCAGGAATCTTTGCCGTGCTGATGCCCAAGGCACTTGGCAGCGGAAGCTGGCTGATTGGTTCCCTGACAAGGGGGGATATGCTGCTGGGAGCAGCGGTACTGATCTTCCTTGTGAAATTTTTGTTTTCGGCAATCTGCTTTGGCTCCGGCGCGCCGGGCGGGAATATCTTCCCGCTTCTGACGCTGGGAGCTCTGCTGGGCGGTATTTTTGCGCTGGCAGGGACGGAGCTTCTCGGATTGGATCCAATGTATCTGAATAATTTTGTGCTGCTGGCGATGGCAGGTTTTTTTACGGCAGTGGTGCGGGCGCCGGTAACGGGAATCGTGCTTCTGTTTGAAATGTCCGGGCTGGTCAGCCAGCTCTTGTCCCTGTGTATCGTCTGCCTGACCGCCTATGTGGTGTCGGAGCTTCTGCATCCGAAACCGATGAATCAGATCCTGTTGGAGAAAAGTCTGGCGGCGGCACAGGACGAGGCCTGAAAGGGGTCATGATACAGAAAGCCTGTCACTGGCAGCCTTTCTGCATACGATGGTATACAGACCAACAGTCGATTTTGTTCCAGGCAAAATTCAATGGGCTTGAGATATATACATGACAAAAGAGGAAAGTTATGTTATACTTCATTTTAGGGACTGCCGGACATTTCAAACCGGCGGGCAGACAGCAGCAGACAGGCCGTCCGCCGGTGCGGAAGGGCCGGACATGAAGGAGTATAAGAGATGAAAAGAGTATTGCTGAAATTAAGCGGTGAGGCCCTGGCAGGGGAGAAGAAGACAGGCTTTGACGAAAAAACCTGCATGGGGGTTGCGCGTCAAGTGAAGAAGCTGACGGATGAGGGATACCAGATTGCAATCGTGACTGGAGGCGGCAACTTCTGGAGAGGGCGCGCCAGCGAGACGATCGACCGGACGAAGGCAGACCAGATCGGGATGCTGGCAACGGTGATGAACTGTATCTATGTATCAGATATCTTCCGATATGCAGGGATGAGGACAGAGGTATTTACACCCTTTGTTTGCGGGGCATTTACCTCTCTGTTTTCCAAGGATGCCGCTGTGGCGGCGCTGGAAGAGGGAAAGGTGATCTTTTTCGCGGGCGGGACCGGACATCCTTATTTTTCTACGGATACGGGAGCGGTCCTTCGGGCGGTTGAGATCGAGGCGGACGCCATGCTTCTGGCAAAGGCCATCGACGGGATCTATGACAGCGATCCCAAGGTCAATCCGGACGCGAAAAAGTATGATGAGATCTCCATCCAGGAGGTGATTGATCAAAAGCTTGCGGCGGTGGATCTGACGGCATCGATCCTCTGCATGGAGAACCGGATGCCCATGCTGGTATTTGGGCTGAACGAGGAGGAGAGCATCGTCAGGACCATGAGCGGCAGCTTTACAGGGACGAAGGTTACGGTTTAGTGACGGGAATCAATACGGAAGAACTGTACGCCGCTTCATAAGTAATACGCGAGAGCATCCCATTTTGGCCGCTTGGCCGTTTCATAAGGTATACCCAAGGGTATCCCATTATGGCTATTTGGTCGTTTCATAAGGTATAAAGTACAGAAAAATTTTACGTAATATATCAATCCAAGGAGGACAGGAAAATGGATGAAAAATTAAAGGTATACGAAGAGAAGATGACAAAAACCATGAAGAATCTGGGCGGAGAGCTGGGAGCGATTCGTGCCGGACGGGCAAATCCGCATGTTTTGGACCGAATCGTGGTAGACTATTACGGAACCCCGACCCCGATCCAGCAGGTAGCCAATGTTTCCGTGCCGGAAGCGCGTATGATCCAGATCCAGCCATGGGAGAAAAATATGCTCAAGGTGATCGAGAAGGCGATCCAGATATCCGACCTGGGGATCAACCCCACCAATGACGGCTCCACGATCCGTTTGGTATTTCCGGAGCTGACGGAGGAACGCAGAAAAGATCTGGCGAAGGACGTGAAGAAAAAAGGAGAGGCCGCGAAGGTAGCCATCCGCAATATTCGCCGGGATGGAAATGACGCGTTCAAGAAGCTCAAAGGGACCGAGGTTTCCGAGGATGAGATTAAGGATCTCGGGGAACGTCTCCAGAAGCTGACGGACAAGTATATCAAGGATGTGGATAAAGAGGTAGAGGCGAAGACGAAAGAGGTTATGACGGTATAATTGCATGGGGGCTTGAGAAATCTGTGTATGCTTGAGGCATGGTATCTCAATCCCCTTTTGCTGTGAATGGAGGGAAAGCAAGATGAACGTACCGCAGCATGTGGCGATCATCCTGGATGGAAATGGCCGCTGGGCCAGGTCAAAGGGAATGCCGCGCAATTACGGACACGCTCAGGGAAGCAAGAATGTAGAACGGATCTGTGAGGAAGCATGGCGGATGGGGATCAAGTACCTGACGGTCTATGCGTTTTCCACGGAGAACTGGCAGCGCCCAAAGTCGGAAGTGGATGCTCTGATGAAGCTGCTCAGGAATTATATGAAAACCTGCCTGAAAACGGCGGAGAAAAATGATATGAAGATCCGGGTCATCGGGGATATCCATCCCCTGGATGAGGATATCAAAAAACGGATACTGGAGCTGGAGGAGGCGAGCCGGAACAACGGCGGCCTGAATTTTACCATCGCTCTGAACTACGGAAGCCGGGATGAGATGATCCGTGCGGTGAAGCGGCTGGCGCGGGACTGTGTGGATCAGAAGGTGAAGCCGGAAGACATTGACGAAAAGCTGTATGCCGCTTATCTGGATACCCGGGAGCTGCCGGATCCGGACCTGCTGATTCGGACGAGCGGGGAGCTTAGGCTGTCCAATTATCTTCTGTGGCAGCTTGCATATTCGGAATTTTATTTTACCGATGTTCCATGGCCAGATTTTACAAAAGAGGAATTGATCCGTGCCATCGAGCATTATAATAGTAGAGAGCGGAGATTCGGCGGAATAAAGGAGGGGCAGGATGTTTAAGACAAGGCTGTTGAGCGGGATCCTTCTGGTCATCCTTGCGCTGCTTACGATCATTTCAGGCGGGACGGTGCTCTGGGTTACGGTGGCGCTGATCAGCTGGATCGGAATGCGGGAATTGTATAAGCCCTTCCACATAGAAAACGCGCTGCTCGGAATCTGCGGGTATCTTTTCGGAATCCTATATGACGGGCTGCTGCTGGCCATGGGCGGAGGATACCTCCCGGGAGAATCCAGAGACTGGTTTCTGGGGCTCATCATGGCCCTGGTCATTTCTCTGATGGCGGTGATGGTATTTTCCTATCCGAAATATCATGCGGATCAGCTGATGGCGGCATTTTTCGGGGTGTTCTATGTGACGGTGATGCTGTCCTATATTTATCAGATCCGGGTGATGCCGGGCGGCGCGTTCACCGTGTGGCTGGTATTTATCTGTTCCTGGGGATGCGACACCTGCGCGTACTGCACAGGGATGCTGATCGGAAAGCATAAGATGGCGCCGAAGCTCAGCCCCAAAAAATCCGTTGAGGGCGGGATCGGCGGTGTTGCCGGGGCAGCCCTGATCGCCGTGCTCTATGGTCTGGCCATCAATCACTGGGGAAATGCGAATGTAAACGTGCTTTCCTTTGCGGTGATCGGCGCGGTCGGCGGGATGATCTCTCAGGTGGGGGATCTGGGGGCTTCCGCGATCAAGCGGAATTACGGAATCAAGGATTACGGGAAACTGATCCCGGGCCACGGCGGGATTCTGGACCGGTTTGACAGCGTGATCTTTACAGCGCCGATCATTTATTATCTGGCGGTGCTGATCTCCTGAGATGAAATGCAAAAGAGGATGTGAACAGATGAGTATGAAGAAAATAGCGATTCTGGGGTCTACCGGTTCCATCGGGACTCAGACGCTGGAGGTTGTGAGAGAGAACGGGGATATTGAGGTCCTGGCTTTGGCCGCAGGCAGCAATATCACGCTGCTGGAAGCGCAGATCCGGGAATTTGGTCCGAAGCTTGCGGCGGTATGGTCAGAGGAAAAGGCCAGGGAGCTGAAAAGCCGCGTCCGGGATCTGGACGTGAGGGTGGTATCCGGTATGGATGGACTTTTGGAAACCGCGGCAATGCCGGAGGCGGAGATCCTGGTCACGGCCATCGTGGGGATGATCGGGATCCGTCCCACCATTGAGGCCATCAAGGCCGGCAAGGACATTGCCCTTGCCAATAAGGAAACCCTGGTCACTGCAGGGCATATCATCATGCCTCTGGCAAAGGAGCGGGGGGTGTCCATCCTTCCGGTGGACAGCGAGCACAGCGCGATCTTCCAATCACTCCAGGGAGGACAGCAAAAAGCGCTGCATAAGATCCTTCTGACGGCTTCCGGCGGCCCCTTCCGCGGAAAGACCCGGGCGGAGCTGGAGGAGATCCAGGTGGAGGATGCCTTGAAGCACCCTAACTGGGAAATGGGCAAAAAGATCACCATTGATTCGTCTACCATGGTGAACAAGGGGCTGGAGGTCATTGAGGCAAAATGGCTCTTCGGCGTCAGTGTGGACCAGGTGGAGGTGGTGGTGCAGCCCCAGAGCATCATCCATTCTATGGTGGAATATGCGGACGGGGCGATCATTGCGGAGCTGGGGACACCGGATATGAAGCTGCCGATCCAGTATGCCCTGTATTACCCGGAACGGCGGTATCTGCCCGGAAAGCGGCTGGATTTTTCCCTGCTTTCCCAGATTACATTCGAGAAGCCGGATCTGGAGACCTTTTACGGGCTGAAGCTGGCTTTTGAAGCCGGAAGGAAGGGGGGCTCCCTTCCTACGGTATTGAATGCGGCCAATGAAGCCGCAGTGGCTATGTTTTTGGAGAGAAAGATCAAGTACCTGCAGATTCCGGAAATGATCCGCTGCTGCATGGAGCGGCATCAGAATATTGTGGATCCGACAGTGGAACAGATTCTGGAGACAGAGCGGGAGACGTATGCGTATATTGCGGGGAGAGACTGGAAATAGTTTTTGCCTTTGTGTGCAGGAAATGATTCGTAAATGTCTAAGCGTTAAAAAATGAAGAGGTGGTAATATCAATGGGAATTGTCATAGCGATACTTTTGTTCAGTGGAATTGTAATCTTCCATGAGTTGGGGCATTTTTTGCTGGCAAAGGCAAATAAAATACATGTGGATGAATTTTCACTGGGGCTGGGGCCCACTTTGTTCGGAAAAGTGATCGGCGGAACAAAATTTTCGCTGAAGCTCCTTCCCTTCGGCGGGGCATGTATGATGGGAGAGGATGAGGCGGAGGAGACTCCGGCTCCTTTGCCAATGGAATCTCATCTCCATAGTGCGGATGCGCAGGGTATGTACGGCATGGAAGGATCGGCATCCGATTTTGGCGGGGAAGCGATCTCCCGAACATCTGCGGACGGTGCGGCAGCGAAACCGGATGAAGGCAGCTTTAACAGCAAGTCGGTCTGGGCAAGAATCTCCGTGATCGCGGCAGGTCCCATCTTTAATCTGATCCTGGCCTGGATCTTCTGTGTGATCCTGGTTGCCTGGGTCGGATATCGGGCTCCGGTTATAGGAGAAGTATCGGACGGATATTCCGCCAAGGAACAGGGCATTCGGGCCGGGGATACGATCACGGGAATCAACGGGAAACGGATCCATCTCTGGAATGAGATCACGCTGGCCAACCTGATGAACAGTGAAGGTGGCGAGATGGAGATCACTTATCTGCGGGATGGAAAGGAGACCACTGTCGTACTGGAACCGCGGGCACTGGAAGGGGACATGAATAAACGGCTGGGTATCACCAGCACAGCGGAGTCGGTCAGGCCCGGTTTCCTGGGTTCCCTGCAGTACGGCGCCTATACGGTCAGATATTGGATCCATTATACCATTGACTGCCTGAAAATGCTGATCGGCGGTAAGGTGGGGATCCAGGATATGTCCGGCCCGGTAGGGATCGTGGACGCGGTAGATGAGACCTACCAGAGTTCCAGGTCTGCGGGGATGAAGATATTGATATTAAATCTGCTGGATTTTGCCATTTTTTTGACCGCCAATCTGGGGATCATGAACCTGCTGCCGATTCCGGCTCTGGACGGAGGACGGCTGGTATTTCTGTTCGTGGAAGCCGTGCGCGGGAAGCGGGTTCCGCCGGAAAAGGAAGGAATGGTGCATTTTGCGGGGCTGGCCGTGCTGATGGTGCTGATGGTCGTGGTGATGTATAATGATATTGTGAAGCTGCTGTGAGCGGAAAGCCTTGAATGCTAAGGAGAAAAATGAGTACTCGCAGAGAATCAGACATATACATGGTGAAAGGTACTTTGCGGGAGTGCTTAAACTATGATGGAAGTAAGGGGAAGATATGACAAGAGAGGAATTCAGAACAATAATGGTAATGGTGCGGATGATTGTGGACGGCAGTAAAGATAAAGAGGATGCCTTGAGGAAGATTGACAGCCTGACAATTCTACAAGGAGGCGACAAGAGCCAGGAAAAAAGTGAGTAGAGGCCAGGCATTTTTGATCAATTACTGCATAGAAGATCATATCTGTATATCAGGCTGGAATTGAGAATTTCCAGTTTTTTACGACAGTGAGTGGGGAAAAAACTATGGTTTTTTCCCCACTCATTTCCATTCTGCATTCTAATCCTGAATTATTCACGGAATAACGGCATCAACTGCTGAAACCCGCATGGTTACTGTATTTTAATTGAATATTGCTTTTCACTTATTGAGTGAATGGAAAAAGACCTCAATCTATGGTAAAATTTAGGTGTCAAATCCAAATCAAAACCAAAGAAAGGGTCTTTATATGGATATTTTAAACACCGTAAGCTTAGAAAGCAATAGCCAAATTAAAATAAATTTTGATGGAGGCGATTTATCCTCCGATGCGGGACTTCTCTTGTTCAAAGAGTTCCTGTTTAAGATTGGAGCAGTTAAACTCGTCAATCGTATGTTTAAAACCAATGACACCGCGTGGTTCCGCATCCATAAGGATGACGCGAACCTGATGCAGGTCATTTATCAGATTATCAGTTCCTACTTTGAAGATGACTGTGCGGACGAACTGACAAACGAACCTGTCATGACGGCTATTTTAGAAAAAGAAGCTCTGGCATCCCAGCCTACCCTATCCCGCTTTTTTAACCGCATGGATGAAGATACGCTCAGCCAGCTGCGCCAGATCATACGCGAACTCCGTAAAGTCATCTATTCTATAAAAAAACCGGAATTCATGCTCTTTGATATTGATTCTACACTTCTTGATACCTACGGGAATCAGGAGGGGGAAGGTTTCAACTATCATTATCAGGCTCACGGTTATCATCCGCTTCTGTGTTACGATGGACTGACTGGCGATCTTCTGAAAGCAGAGCTCCGTGACGGCACCATGTACTGCGGCAAGGAGGCGGACCTTTTTATGAAGTCGCTTCTGGAGGAGTTCGCCGACGATTTCCCGGATATGCCACTTTACCTTCGGGGTGACAGTGGTTTTGCGTCACCAGACCTGTATGAAGTTCTTGAGGACAAAAACTGCAAATACGCCATCCGGCTCAAGGAGAACGCAAGGCTCCGTGAATTAGCAGAAGAGGAAAACCAGGCATTGTACCGGGCAACAAGATCCAACCAGGTGGACTATGCTGTCGAGTATGGGGAGTTCCTGTATCAGGCTGGCTCATGGAGCCATCCTCGCAGAGTGGTTTTTAAAATCGAAAAACCCTATGGCCAGATGATCCATCTATACACCTTTATTGTCACAACACTGGAAATGGAACCCTATCAGGTAATCCAGTTCTATTGCGGAAGAGGCAAAATGGAAAATTTCATCAAAGAAGGCAAAAGCGGTTTCGACTTTGCCTCTGTAAGTAGTTCCTCAAAGCTGGTAAACGCGAACCGCCTTCTGGTTCATGCGTTAGCTTATAATTTATTCAATTGGTTTAGACGTCTGGCGCTCGCTGTGAGCATGAGAAAACAGCGTATAGACACCATTCGTTTAAAGTTGCTGAAAATAGCCGCAAGAGTGGTAAGATCAGCACGATATAAATATTTCAAACTGTGCAGCAGCTGTCCCTACAAGAAAGAATTCTACGAGACACTGGAAAACATCCATAACCTGAAACCACAGTTGGAATAACAACGGTTAACGAACCTTGACAGCCACAATAGATCTTTAAACCTATCATAGGAGAAGTCTGCCCATTTTTAGGCTGTTTTGTGGTAGAGTGAGGTATTGGGAGTGGTTGTAACGATAACTGCGGCGAATTTTATGCGAGCTTATACCGCCGTGAATAATTCAGGCTAATACAACTCCAAGGAAATTCACAAAAAATATCCGAAAAATCCTCTTTCGAGCAGTTTGATAAAAAATCAGATTGATTTATTTCGTCTTTTCTGTTATGAAGTAGTAAAGTATAACGAAAAGAGGAATAGGATATGGCAAAATTACAAATGAAATCTGGTTTTGAACGTAAAATGAGGCTTCCCCTCATACTTACACTTGCACATTCCATTATCAAAAAAATAGGGCTAACAGAATACATTGACAATACCGTTTTATGGGATCCTGCCCATTGGGATGTTTCGCCTGGAAACCTGGCGTTACTTCTTGTCCTGTCTACATTTTCAGATATACGGACACCGCTCACACATCTTGAATACCGCTTCGAAGGGATTGATCTGGAGTTTTTCTTAAGCACTGCTTCCCGATCCGCTTCTATCAATTCTTTTAAAGCCGGACGCGCCCTGGAACGGATTGGAAAAGCAAATCCTGAAAAGATGTATGAGACTCTGGCGCTTTCCGCAGTCGCGCAGGCAGGGATCCCTACGGAAAGGCTCCATGTGGATACTACGACCATTTCTTTCTATGGGGAATATGATGTGGAACAGCTAAATCTGACGAAAGAAGAGCGGGAAGAACTTCTTCAGATTGAACGTGGGTACAATAAAGA
This sequence comes from Schaedlerella sp., assembly GCF_056796775.1. Taxonomy (NCBI): domain Bacteria; kingdom Bacillati; phylum Bacillota; class Clostridia; order Lachnospirales; family Lachnospiraceae; genus Schaedlerella; species Schaedlerella sp. The sequence continues at coordinate 109,892 of NZ_JBQIKP010000007.1, read as the reverse complement.
TGGCAGGCCGGAATGTAAGCAGGTGGTAGTGGGACAGATTGTCAATGAATCCGGAGTTCCAATCCTTCAAAAAGTCCAAGATGGTTCTACGCCGGATGTGAACTGGAACGCCGCGGCAGTCTCGTATTTAAAAGAAATCCAGGGGAAAGGCTTCCAGTACGGGATCTTTGTGGCAGATAGCAAGCTGGTCACCCACAGCCTGGTGGAATCCATGAATGAGCCTGGGAGCCGGATTTCCTTTGTATTGCGATGCCCGCCAAACTTTGAAGGGAAGCTGGCGGAGCACTGTATCCTGCGGGCTTATGAAAAAGATTCCTGGGAGGAATTCGGAACATTCCAGGAAGGGAAAAAAGCGGCTTCTTACCGTGGGCAATGTTTTCAGGAGGAAGTATGCGGGGCGCCGATGCGTCTGCTAGTGCTGGAAAGCTTGGCCTTAAAAGAAAAGGCGGCAGCCGCATTGGAAAAAAGCCGTGACATGCTAAAGCCGGAGATTAAAAAGATAGGAAAGAAAGTATTTTTGTGTCAGGCGGATGCGGAGGAAGAACAAAAGAGGTTTGAAAAACTGCCCTGTACAAAACTATACCAATGCTCATGGATCGTGGAAAAGGAAACAAAAGAAAAATGGCCCAGAGGGCGCAGGAAAGCCGGCGCAGTCCCTAAAATAGAGGAAAAATATCGTTTACGTGCCAAAGCGATTTCCCAAAAAGAAAAAGAGGCAGAATACGATCTGAGAAAGAATTCCCGCATCGTTCTCATAAGCAACGTGGGGGAGGAAGTGGCGGGGAACCGCAAATTGCCGCAGACATACAAGGGACAGCAAGTGGTCGAGAATTCCTTCCGTGAATTAAAATCCCCCAGCATGGCTTCCGTGATCTATTTGAAAAATCCCGAACGGATTCAGGCATTAAGCATGCTGTTATCCTTCGCCCTGCTTGTACGTGCCATCATCCAGTACAGGATGCGGGAGGGGCTGAAAAAATTTAAGGAGAAACACCCAGGGGAAGTGCTCCGGGCGGGCTGGGGCGGAAGGAATCTGGAACGACCGACTTATAAACTGCTGTATGAGCATAGCGCGAACTGTTATTTTTGAAAAAGAAACGAGAGGAGTTTACAGCTATGCGTGGGTAAGTGTAGAAACAAAGGAAAGGGTGGGGATTTTGCTAAGTTTGATGGAGATAAGTTTAGAAGAATTGATCGAATAAGTTGCCTTTCCTGTCGGATGGGGGAAAGGGGGAGGTATGTCCAAAAACATGTTGAATTACTCTGCATGATTAAGAAATGCCCGTTCCCCCATATCCAATATTCTAATTTCTGGCTTCTAAACACCAGAGAAAGCTACTGTTATAAAAAAAGAACAAAAAAAATTAAAACTGCTTGAAATGGGGTTCAAAAGAGATCATATGGGGAGTCCAAATGGACGGCTGTCAAGTTGACTCAATATGCAATTAGAAATATAACATCATTTACGTCTGCCCCGCTTCAAGTAATTACAGTCCTGGGGGGACTGTTTTTTTGCTTGCAATATTTGTGGGGATATTTGCAATGATAAAATGGGCAAACGGAAGTGCTGTTGAAGGATTTACTACAGTTATCTTAATGCAGCTTATTTATGGAAGTATAACCATGTTTGCGATGGGACTAATAGGTTATCTGAAACCCAATATATCGAGATGCATAGAATAAAGATGGAATAGCTAATATGAATAGAAATTTACAAATTTCTGAACCGCTTCATTATATAGCTTATGTGTATTGTCTCGTAGGCTTAATTGAAAGCTGGGGACGTGGCTTAGAAAAAATATGTGATTCCTGCCGTGAAGAAGGGGATTCTTTGCCAGAATATGATACAATTGGGAATTAAATCATGAACAGATTTATTGCGCCAGAGGATCGAATTGCACGTGGCTCAAAACGGAACTGTAATTCTACACTCCCGTCAGCTATATGATTGACCTGCCATTTACATCATAAATTTTCAGCGACAGGAGAGGGTAAGGAGGCCGCCGCTACCTGCCTCCTTACCCTCTCTACGCTGTCTATCCATCTCACACCACAACCTCCACAATCGTCTTCCCTTCCCTCTGAATCACATTTTTCCCAATCTTCTTTTTCTGATTGAAGCAAAAACTCAGCAAATACCCCTTCTCCAGATGATAATCCTCCAGATACCGGACTAACTGTGCTTCCCCTCGTTTATGATATTCATTTCCCCTCCAGATCTTCAGCTCAACCACCGTCTGCCGCCCAAGATAATCAATCACCACATCGGTGCGCCCCATACTTCTTGTCCGGGATTCAATATAATAATTTCCGGTTCCATTGATGATGGGCTTCAGATATAGAAGAAACAGCTTCCGTCCATTTTCCTCTGCGAATTTTTCCGTACAATCGTAATAAACTTCATGATAATGCTCCAGAAATTTCATCAGGATCAACTCCATATCCAGAATCCCATTTTTTACAAACTGGTTCCTAGACTGCAGAGCCGTGTCATATGTCTTGCTTTCCAGAATATCTTCTGCCAGAAAAAGATCATAGAAAAAGGTTTCAAAGATGCGGTTGGCAATGACAGCCCGTTCCTCTTCTTCTTTGATGAATCCGAATAAAACACCGATCTTCACAGGCTGGCTGACAGGATAATATGGAAAACTTTTCCCTCCGAACAGAATCGAATAGATCATCCGTTTCAGTTCCGGATAATCCAGGATTTTTTTCTGCATATCGTCAAATAGTGTATTTGAGGATTTTAAGATCATCCTGACAGCTTCTGATACTCCGATCCGGCACCAGCTGCAATTTTCATCAATCAGCTTGCAGATCCGGGAGACCAGATAAGGATAGCCGGAAGTATAATCATAGATTGCCCGGGCTATTTGCGGGACATCCATTCCGGTGTGGTGGTCGTGCTCGTATTCAGTAAGCATGCCTTCAATTCCGCTAACGGACAAGGACAGATCCATGTTAAAATCAGCCGCAATGTTCCAGGGGCTGTTATACTTCGTTTCCTGTCCGGGGTGTATCTTCAGCTTTAAATTTTTGATATCATAAACCCCGGCTAAAATCACGGATTGGAAGGTATGATCCTGGCCTTTCTGCTGTTCCAGATATTTTGCCCGGAGCAGTCCGAGAAAGGACAAAAATATCTGATTATCAGAACTTTTGTCCACTTCATCAATCATCATAACGATGCCTTTTTCACAGGATCTGCACAGCTCTGTAATCTTGTCGCTGAAATCCTCCAGCGCAAATTCTCTCGACAGCGGTGCGTTCCATGCATTCAAAACCCCGGCAGGAATGTTCTGCATGCTCAATTTTTTCCCGATCCTTCGGACAAGGCCCGCGGCAAAGGTGTAAGCCGAGACAAACAGATCGTCTGCCGCTTCAAAGCTCAGGCTGAGTACAAGATAGCGCTCGCAGAGCTTTTTTTCCAACAGATATAGGGTGGTGGTCTTTCCGTATTGGCGGGCCCGGTTGATCGTAAAATAGGCACCCCGATCCACCAGCGTTTCCGTAATCATGCGTACGGTTGCGCTGATATCCACCATATAATGCTTTTCCGGAATACAGATTCCCGTCACGTTAAAATATTTTGCCATCATAGAACCCTTTCATTACTGATACCCCCAATACACTGTGATCACCGACATCATCGGATCCTCCACATACGTATACCACACCGTATCCAGCCCATAGTGCACCGCCAAAGTCTGGGCGGCCTGGGGGATCACGTTGTTGATGATATCGTCATGGGCCTGGAGATAGAGGTCATTGTAGGAAAACTTACAGGAAAAGGAAGGTCTCATCTCATAAATGGACTGATTCATGTTCAGCAGCATGACATAGCTGTCGTAGCCCTCATAATACATTCCGTTCAGCACATAGTAGTCCAGATCCATGGAAGGACATTCCGGATAGGGGATTCCGGCCTCGGGAGTGTGGCTTCGGTACAGTTCCGAATCCGCACAGCACAGATACCCGTAGTTGATACTGTCCAACGGGATGCTGGCCCCATTTTCCTCCTGCAGAAATACCGGGTCGCCGAAGGTCACATCCATATGATAATATTGTCCGTTGCAGCGCACGATGTTCCAGGCATGGGGGCCCTGCTGGGGGATTGTCCCAATGGCGTAGATACATTCAATACCCAGCCTCTGGAGCAGATACTGGGCGGCGCGGGAGTAGCCGGCACAGACAGATACCCGGTTGACCAGGGAACTGTAAATATTCTGGTTGTCCGGGGAGTCCAGGTTATAATCCACGGTATTTACCAGATATTCGAATACATAGCGGATCCGGTCATATTCCGGGGCATCCACTGCAATGCCGGCCAGGCAGGCGTTTGCCGCGGCGTCGATCTGCGCCTGACGCTGCTGCAGCTCCTCACCCAGGCAGGTATAGGCCGGCCGGACCTCGGAGTAGTCGGTATAGCTGGTGATCTGGGTACTGCCTGTACACCAGAAGATCTCCGGGCGGTCATACAGGAGATATTCGTAGATCATGGAAAATTCTTTGGTATCGCCGGTATGGATATAGAAGCTTTCGGCCTGTCCGCGTACTGCCTGCAGGATCTCTTTGTAGATCAGCTGCTGTCCGTCGCTTAACAGCTGATAATAAAATCCCGAAGAAACCTCGGACTCTTCAATGACGATCTCGGAAAATGGAATGGATTCTTCGATCGTCTGAGAGACGGCATTTTTGATGATATTAACATTTTCCGGCACTTTTTGAAAATAGATGGTTGCTGCTTCCCTGGCACCCCAGATGCAGAATCCAACACAGACCAGCAGCATAAAGACTAACGGAAAAATCCGCTTTTTTTTCTTCCTTCTCATTGCAGCTCCTTTACGGTTTTCTGCTTCATTTATAATTTGTCACCAATTTTCGCCAGAAAATTGATGACCTGCTTGCGCACCAGCGCAATTCCTATTATACCGTCTCTTTTCTGAAATGTAAACCCATCATTACGATCTGCGGCCACTTTACCGATCCCGTATTTATAATATTGACAAACCGATTCTTTGGTTATATTCTATATCCATGAGATGGTTTTCCGATCTGAGGGGGAGGACTGTCTTCAAATCCTCATATTTTTTAGTTATTGCGAGGTGAAACAAATGATGCATGTTTTTTACTGCATAAAATGCAAAAGATATCACTACACGAACAATCAGGCACGGGCCGTTTGCTGCGGCCAGCCCATGTATCATGTGGATATCGAATTTACAGATTTTGTGAAAATGGATCTGGATGAGCGGAGAGAAGCTCTTAAAATTTATGCATTAGCAGACTAACACGCCTTCCGGCTCAGGACAGGATACGCTTGACAGGAGCCGGATGAAAAAACCGACTGTACGGTCGGAAAAAGATCTGCGCGGCGCTTTTCGGGGGGAACCGGGGGAGCGCTGCGCAGATCTTTTGCTCTATAGGAAAATGACTGCTTATGCAGCCGCGCTTCGGCGCAAGTGTGCGTTAAAACGCACACTTTTTCATACCATCGTATACAGAAAGGCTGCCAGTGGCAGGCTTTCTGTATCTAACTGTTTCAGGTCAATTCGGCGATCCGGGATACCCCTACATAGATTTCCGATATTTTGTACCAGGTCCGGTAATCTACCGTGCCGGTCTGGGGAAGCCCGAACACCGACTGGAATACCCGGACGGCTTCCGAAGTCGCCGGGCCGTACATTCCATCCACCTGGATACTCGGTATGGCAGGGTATGCCCCGGCGATGACATTGATCTGTTCCTGGAGCTGCCGGACCTTATCGCCGCTGGAGCCGTTTTCCAGCACATAGCCGGGCCAGGAGGAGGGAACGCCGGAGATCTCCTGCGCGGTATTGATATACATGTTATCCCCATAATAATACCGCAGGATCTCAATTGCGGAGTAGCCCTGTTCTCCCAGGGACATAGACCCCCACTGCTGCATCCAGTTGGGGCAGGACACCCTTTGGCCATCGCAGTACTGGGTCAGGATCGGCTGCCGGACATTGGGCCGGGACAGATAATTTGCAAAAAGCTCATCCACGATCACGGAAATCGTATTAAAGTAGTTCCGCTCCGGGATCCATTTGTGGTCAAATGCGGTAGAAGAGGTGATCGTGAAATCGTAACCCCGGTTCCGGTACCCCGAAACCACCGATGATTCTACAGGGAGCACTCTGTGGAGTGCTGTTTTCGGCAGCTACCGTGTTCCCTCAGAGGCTTCCGCACCGTCGATCAGATAATCGTATGACACATGGAAGATCTCCTTTAATGCCTTCAATTCCAGATCAGTTACATACCGTTTATTTGTTTCAATTCTTGTGATCACATTTTTATCCATATCATATCCGGCAAGCTGAAGCCGGTAGGCCAAGTCACGCTGAGAATAATTGCTTTTCTTACGAAGCTCGATCAGATGTTTGCCGACAAGATTTTTCTCCCCTGTCTGTGTTCTTGGTTTTGGCATAATAAATCCTCCTTTTTCTTGTCTCACTTTCAGCACCTTGCAATGATTTTACTAACGTTCATGTATGCGAAAGGTTGTAAAAATGAGACGGTCTGATATTTTTAAGAGTACAAAATACCATAGAAAAATCCCTGCCAAAAGCGATGGGAAAATGCCGCAACATAAACGTAACATAAACCGTCCGGAAAGTGATTTCAAAGTTTTCGTTTACATGCAGTCAGGGTATGGACCGGAAAGAAGTTTGTAAAATTCTTGAAAAAAGGGGCGCTTTTTCCTATAATAAAGCTACAGGAGGATACGAGCATGAGAGAAACAAAGATGACGATCGACAAGGCATACAAGGTTTCACCGGTGGATCCTAGAATTTTCGGCTCTTTTATCGAGCATTTGGGCAGAGCCGTATACGGCGGGATCTATCAGCCCGGGCACGTGAGCGCGGACGGGGATGGGTTTCGGCAGGACGTACTGGAACTGGTGAGGGAACTGCGCGTACCAGTGGTGCGCTATCCGGGAGGCAACTATGTGTCTAATTTTTTCTGGGAGGACAGCGTCGGGCCGGCCCAGGAACGCAAGCCCAGGCTGGATCTGGCCTGGAGGAGCCTGGAGCCGAATACCTTCGGGCTGGGAGAATTTGTGAAATGGGCCGGCAAGGCCGGTTCGGATGTGATGATGGCGGTAAACCTGGGGACCAGGGGGACAAAGGATGCCTGCAATCTGCTGGAATACTGCAATCACCCTTCCGGGACAAAATACAGCGACCTCCGGAGAAAACACGGCGCGGAAGATCCCTATCACATCAAGCTGTGGTGCCTGGGAAATGAGATGGACGGAGAGTGGCAGCTGGGCCACAAGAATATGCAGGAATACGGAAGGCTCTCGGAGGAAACGGCCAAAGCCATGAAGCTGATGGATCCTTCCATTGAGCTGGTTTCCTGCGGCAGCTCCTTTATGGGAATGCCGACATTTCCGCAGTGGGAGGCCACCACGCTGGAATGTAATTATGATTATGTGGATTATATTTCCCTTCACCAGTATTATGGAAATGAAGCTCAGGACAGCGCCGATTTTCTGGCTCTTTCGGATGATATGGAGAAATTCATCCATACGGTGGTGTCGGTCTGCGATTTTGTGAAGGCAAAAAAACGCGGCAGCAGGAAGATCAATCTCAGCTTTGACGAGTGGAACGTGTGGTATCATTCGAAAGACGAAGAAATGGACATCACACAGAATCATCCCTGGCAGATTGGTCCCCGTCTCCTGGAGGATCATTATAACTTTGAAGACGCGCTGGTGGTGGGGCTGATGCTGATCACGCTGCTCAAACATGCGGACAGGGTAAAGATCGCGTGTCTGGCGCAGCTTGTCAATGTCATCGCGCCGATCATGACCGACGCGCAGGGCGGTGCATGGAAGCAGACGATTTTTTATCCTTTCCTGCATGCTTCCGCCTATGGCAGGGGAACGGTCATTGAGACGATCATTGACACCCCTCTTCATCAGACCAGCGGACACGGGGCAGTGACCGATGTAGTCAGCGTGGCGGTGTATCAGGAGGAAAAAGAGGAGCTTACAGTTTTTGCGGTGAACAGGAATCTGGAAGAGGACCAGCACATGAGTATAGACCTGAGAAGCTTTGAGGGATATGGGATTTTGGAAAAGCTGGAGCTGGTTTCGGAGGATCTGAAGGCGGAGAACTCCCTGTTTGAAGAAAAGGTGGCTCCTATCCGGGATACAAATGTCAGGATGGACGGACAGAGAGCGGAGACGGTGCTGAAAAAGGCATCCTGGAATGTGATCCGGTTCGGAAAGTCAGAATAGAATACGAAAGAAAGGGCGCGGCCGGAACATGGCTGCGTCTTTTTTGATGAAAGCGCGCGGAAAAAAGCAGCATCTCAGAGCGATTCGTAAGAGACGCGGAAGCCGGCAGGAAATATAAAAACACAGCGCATAATTCGATATCAAACTAAATTATAGATAAAAAGTATAAAAAAATCATGAAATAAAGAGTCCTGTATTGACAAATATTGTGAATAAACATAAAATAACCGTTAGACGTCTAACTAAATGAGAGGAGGACAGACAGGATGGATATGAATGTGGATCATATGCAGACTCTGGGAGTGCTGGCCCAGGTGACACACCTGAGCAGCTGCCACGCAAAGGAGATGTTCGGAAAGTATGATTTAAAGCCGGGCCATGCGGGAATATTATTTGTATTGAATCAGGAAGGGGAGCTGTCCCAGAGAGAGCTTGCCAAAAAGATGAACCTGACGCCCCCCACCATCACCTCAGTCATCCAGAAGATGGAAAAGCTGGAGTATATCCGGCGCAAGCCGGACGAAAAGGATCAGCGGGTCCTGCGGCTTTGCGTTACGGAGAAGGGGAAGGCTTTTATTGATGACATCTGCAGGGTAGGGAAACAGATTGAGGAAATGGTGTTCCGGGGAATGAGTATGGAGGAGACTCTGCTGCTGAAGCGCCTGCTCGTACAGGTCCGGGATAACCTGATGGAAGGTCAGGATCCTTCCGCCTTGCGGCCGCCGATGTGATGGCGCGAAGTGACCAACTTGTGAAAGGAGACGAACGATGCGAAAATTATTTCAATATATGGGGATGTACTGGAAAACGGTGCTCCTTGTGTTCCTGATCCTGATCGTGCAGGCATATTGTGATCTGTCCCTGCCGGCCTACACCTCGGACATTGTCAACGTGGGCATCCAGCAGGGCGGGATCAGTGAGCCGGTTCCGAAAGCTGTTTCCCGGGAAGGGATGGAACAGATCCTGATCTTCCTTCCGGATCCGGAGGACCAGGAGAAGGTATGGGATGCCTATGAGGAGGATTCCCATGTCTATGACAAAGCGGCATTTGTCTTAAAGGACAGCATGCAGAAAGAGGCAGAAGAGGGTGGTGAAGCCTATGACGAGCTCTCGGAGATCCTGAGCCTGCCTATGATGCTCATTCAGGGTTTTTCCTCCGGAAGCGATACCACGGAGCAGATCCAGGCACAGCTTATGGCAGGAATCCCTGCGGAAATGGTGCCGGAGGACGGGGATTTATTCGATATCCTTGGAATGCTCCCTCCAGAGCAGGTGGAGCAGATGCTGGAAGAGATCCGAAGCCAGACGGCGGATATGCCGGAAACGATCCTGGAGCAGGCGGCCATCTCTTATGTGAAAACAGCCTATCAGGAGCTGGGAATGGATCTGGATCGACTGCAGCTCGGATATCTCACAAGGACCGGAGCGAAGATGATCGGGCTCGCCTTTCTGGGCATGCTCTCCAGCGTCATGGTAGGACTTCTGGCCTCCAGAGTAGGAGCGGCTTCCGGGCGGGATCTGCGGGGAAAAGTATTCCGTAAGGTGGTGGGCTTTTCTAACAATGAATTTGACCAGTTTTCCACGGCCTCTCTCATCACCCGGAGCACCAACGATATCCAGCAGATCCAGATGCTCATGGTCATGCTGCTGCGCATGGTACTGTATGCGCCGATCCTGGCGGCAGGGGGGATCTACCAGGTATTCCGGACCAATGTGTCCATGTCCTGGATCATTGGGCTGGCAGTCCTCCTGATCGGGCTTGTGATCCTGCTGCTCTTTACGGTAGCCATGCCCAAGTTTAAGATCATGCAGAAGCTGGTAGACCGGCTGAATCTGGTGACAAGGGAGATCCTGACCGGGCTTTCCGTGATCCGGGCATTCAGCACGGAAAAGCATGAGGAAAAACGGTTTGACACGGCGAATCTGGATCTGACCAGGACGAACCTGTTTGTCAATCGGGCCATGACCTTTATGATGCCTTTGATGATGATCATTATGAACGGTGTCTCAGTCCTGATCATCTGGACCGGGGCACACGGAATCAACGAGGGGCAGATGCAGGTCGGGGATATGATGGCATTTATCCAGTACACCATGCAGATCATCATGAGCTTCCTGATGCTGTGCATGATCTCCATAATGCTGCCCAGAGCGGCTGTGGCGGCGGAGCGTGTGGATGAAGTGCTGACCAGCGAGACGTTGATCCACGATCCGAAGGAACCTGAGCGGCTTCCGGAAAAAACAGAAGGAGTGCTGCGCTTTGACCGCGTATCCTTCCGGTATCCGGGGGCCGATGAGGATGTGCTCCACGATATCACATTTACGGCAAAGCCGGGCGAGACGACAGCCATCATCGGAAGCACCGGAAGCGGAAAATCCACCCTGGTTAATCTAATCCCCCGTTTTTACGATGTGACAGAGGGCTCCATCACCCTGGACGGCATCGATATCCGGGAGATTCGCCAGCATGATCTGCGGGAAAAGCTGGGCTATGTGCCTCAGAAGGGAGTGCTGTTCTCCGGGACCATCGGCTCCAACATCCTGTTCGGGAATCAAAAAGGGTCCGACGGGGAAATGCAGGAGGCTGCGGAGATCGCTCAGGCCATGGAATTTATCGAAACGAAGCCGGACCGGTTTGAAAGTTCCATCTCCCAGGGCGGGGCAAATGTTTCCGGCGGGCAGAAGCAGCGCCTGTCCATCGCGAGAGCGGTGGCAAAGCATCCGGATGTATTCATTTTTGACGACAGCTTTTCCGCGCTGGACTATAAGACCGATGTGACACTGCGGAAGGCTCTGAAGGAAAAGACAGAAAACAGTACGGTCCTGATCGTGGCGCAGCGGATCAGCACCATTCTCCATGCGGAGCAGATCATTGTACTGGACGATGGAGAAGTGGCGGGGATCGGCACCCACAGGGAGCTTTTGAGGGACTGTGAAGTATACCGTCAGATTGCGGAATCCCAATTGTCGGAACAGGAGCTTGCCGAAACAGGAATCAATTCCGGAAAGGAGGAACTGACCCATGAGTAGAGAGCAGAGAAGAGGGCCTGTGGGCCGGGGGCACGGCCATGGGATGAGGCCGGGAGAAAAAGCGAAGGATTTTAAGGGCACCATCAAAAAGCTGGTCCGCTACATGAGCATCTACAAAATTCAGATGCTGTTTGTACTGATCTTTGCGGTGGGCGGCACGATCTTCAATATCCTGGGGCCGAAGATCCTGGGGAAGGCGACGACAGAGATTTTCAACGGCCTGGTCAGCAGGGTATCCGGAACCGGCGGCATGGATTTTGAAAAGATTGGACGGATCCTGCTGCTGACGCTGGGACTCTATGGGGTGAGTGCGGTATTTTCCTTTATCCAGGGATATATCATGACCGGGATCTCCCAGAAGACGACCTACCGCTTCCGAAAGGCGATCTCGGAGAAGATCAACCGGATGCCTATGAGTTACTTTGACAAAATGACCTATGGGGAGGTCCTTTCCCGGGTCACGAACGACGTGGATACGCTGGGGCAGAGCCTGAATCAGAGCGCCACACAGATGATCACCTCCGTGACCCAGATGGTGGGCGTGCTGATCATGATGCTTTCCATCAGTCCGCTGATGACACTGGTCGCGCTTCTGATGCTGCCGGTTTCCGTTGCCATGATCTCCCTTATCATGGCCAAATCCCAAAAATATTTCCGGGGACAGCAGGAGTTTCTGGGAAATGTAAACGGCCAGGTAGAGGAGGTCTATTCGGGCCACAATATCATCAAGGCGTTTAACAAGGAAGAGGAGACAATAGAAACCTTTGAAAAGACGAACCAGCAGCTGTATGATTCCGCGTGGAAATCTCAGTTCTTGTCTGGCATGATGATGCCAATCATGCAGTTTGTGGGCAATCTGGGCTATGTGGGAGTGGCCATCCTGGGCGGCTATCTGGCCATCAAGCAGGCCATTGAGGTGGGGGATATCCAGTCCTTTACCCAGTATGTGCGGAACTTCACCCAGCCCATCCAGCAGGTGGCACAGGTGGCGAACATGCTGCAGTCCACCGCGGCGGCTTCGGAGCGTGTCTTTGCGTTTCTGGAGGAAGAGGAGGAGGACCAGACCGTGCCGGATCCGGTATCCGTGGACGGCCTTCTGGGAAATGTAGAATTTTCCCATGTGCATTTCGGCTATAATCCGGAAAAAACCATCATCCATGATTTTTCCGCAAAGGTCACGGAAGGGCAGAAGATTGCCATCGTAGGCCCCACCGGAGCCGGAAAGACCACCATGATCAAGCTGCTGATGCGGTTCTATGATGTGAACAGCGGGGCCATCCTGATTGACGGCCACAATGTCCGGGACTTTAACCGCAGCGAGCTCCGCATGATGTTCGGTATGGTACTGCAGGATACCTGGCTGTTCCACGGCAGCATCCGGGACAATATCCGGTATGGGAAGCTGAATGCCACCGACGAGGAAGTGGTCGCGGCGGCGAAGGCAGCCAGAGTGCACCGGTTTGTACAGACTCTGCCGGGCGGGTATGATATGGAATTGAATGAGGAAGCCAGCAATGTGTCCCAGGGACAGAAGCAGCTCCTGACCATTGCCAGGGCCATTCTGGCAGATCCGAAGATCCTGATCCTGGATGAGGCCACCAGCTCCGTGGATACCCGGACGGAGATCCAGATCCAGAAGGCTATGGACACCCTGATGAGGGGAAGGACCAGCTTTGTGATCGCCCATCGGCTCTCCACCATCCGGGACGCGGACCTGATCCTGGTCATGAAGGACGGAGATATCGTGGAACAGGGAAATCACGAGGAATTGATCGCGAAGGGCGGATTCTATGCGGAGTTGTATAATTCCCAGTTTGAGAAGACGGCATAAGGATCGGGCCGACAGAGGGCAGAGCAGCCAGCTCCGGCATCCGTAAGAAAAAAAGGAAGCGCAAATGTAAAACACATTGATTCAGGCAGCTGGCTTTGCAGAAGGAGGAATAGAATCTGGCTTTGGGAAATAGTTATAGTAGAAAAGCTCTGTCAGAGATATGCGGGAGATTCAGGAGAAGTTATGTCTGAGAATGAATATCGGCAGGTTTGCATGGACGTAGAGGGCATCAATGTGATTTTGGAATTTCCGGCGGAACAGCCATCTGGACAGGAAGGAGAACGCTCGGGAATCCGGTCAGGAGATGAAGAGCAGTTGAAACAGGAAATCCGGAAAATCCTGATCAGTGTATTGCTGGAAAAAATGAAATTATGATTTTTCTGCGTTACTATTCATGGTGGTGCAGTCGGAAAATGTGGATTTTTCGACTGCGCCATTGCATTTCAGGAATAGGACAGGCCTCAAAATAATAAGAATATTAGAAACCGGATCACTGTGCCAAACAGCGATGGAAAAGGAAGCGGATCGTTCTGTGAAGCGTGTCAGAATGCTGCTGCGGGTCAGCTCCAATCAGCAGCTGGAAGCAGACGGGGACCTGTCGGTCCAAAGACAGATCGTGCTGGATTATATCGGACAGCACGAGGACTGGGTGGCGGATGAAAAAGAATACTTTGAGGGGAGTAGAAGCGGCTACAAACATGCGGTCTCCAAAAGAGAAACACTCCAGGAGGCGCTGGAGGATGCCAGGAAGCGGGAATATGAGATCCTGGCGGCTTATAAGGATGACCGGGTGGGAAGGCGCATGTGGGAGATGGGAGCCTATATCATGGCTTTAAAAAGCTGCGGGGTAGATGTTTATACGGTAAAGGACGGATGCATCAGCCCGGAGGCGGATGATATTATGGGGCAGATGATACTGGCCCTCCGCTATGGAAATGCCCAGAAGAGCAGCTCGGATACCGGGATGCGGGTAAAGGATACGGCCCAGAAGCTGGTGCAGAAGGGAAAATTCATGGGCGGGGCGGCGCCTTACGGATATGAGCTCGTACTGTCCGGGGAGCTGAGCAAGCATGGGCGTGCCCTGCACACCTTGAAGATCGTTCCGCGGCAGGCGGAGACGGTAAAGCACATCTATTCATTGTCTTTGAATCAGGAATACGGCTCTGTGAAAATCGCAAACATTTTAAATGAAGATCCCTGTTACAGACAGCTTGCGCCCCGGGATGTGTGGAAGGCCGGAACGATCACCAGTATTCTGACCAATCCCGTGTATGCAGGCTATACGGCATATAAAAGGCGGGAACGGATCAATGGAACATACCATCGTCTGGACCAGTCGGACTGGATCAGGGCAGAAGCGCCCAATGAGGAAATCCGGATCATTGAGGAGGATATATGGAACCGGGTACAGGAAAAAAGAAAGAGAAGGTCGGACCGATACCAAAAGAAGCGGGAGGACCAGGCGGTTTCTGTGATCAGAAGGAATGACGGGATGCTCCCTCTGATTGATGTGAGTTACTGCGGATACTGCGGGGGGAAGCTTATCAACGGGAGCCGGTACCATTACTGGACGATCAAAGGTACCGGGGAAAGGAGATCCAGCAGGACTCCGATGTACCGATGCCGGAATGGGGATGGAATGGCAGATCATCCGACAGCACTGTTTCATGCGGAGAGGATGGAAAGGGCGGTATTCCAATGTCTTGGGGAATATATTGAGAGACTTCTGGAAAACGAGGATGCTGACGCTGCTGTTTTTGAAAAGCTGAAAACCAGGAAAAAAATTGCGGAAGCAGAATGGAAGAAGGAAGAGGCGTTACTGCGAAAACTGCAAAAAGGGATCGAAGTGATGGAAGGAAAGATCCCGGACGCGATCACAGGCGAGTGCGGATTTACGGCGGAAGAGCTGGCGGAAGCCGTCAGAAGCCAGAGAAACAAAGTGCTGGAGCAGGAGCAGGCGGTACAAAGGAGCAGGGAAAGGCGAAGCAAGCTGGAAGAAAATGCAGGGAAGCGGGAAGAAATCCGGAAAGCAATCCCTCCTTGGAAACAGATTTTTCAGGAAGCGGATTCCGATACGAAACGGATTTTAGTTCAAAGGCTGGTAGAATGGATCCAGGTGACGCAGGAGCAGATTCGGATCCGTTTTAAGGAATTGTCAGGAAAGAACTTGTTAATTTGACGGCGTATAAATGTTTAGCTGCAAAGAAGATGATCGCAGGCGCAGAAGGTTTCACCATGAATCAGCATTGATCACGCTACCATTCCGTATACACCCGGTTCAGGGTAAAGGACATGATCGCCAGCACATTTGCGCGGATGGAAGCCTCGGGCCAGGTGGCGTAGATTTCCGAGGAGGCTACATTTTTGATGTAGTCCCGATATTTCACATAATAATTCTGTGCCGTAGTGTCCCGGGGCGAACCGTCATGCACTACGATATACTCCGGAACGACCACCCTGCTCAGTACGATCTCCCCGGATTCATTGGTGGGCTTGATCTCGTCCTCCGCAATTTTCGGGGGATATTCCCCGTACAGGGTATGGGCAGGGATGACAAAGACCTCTTCTCCTGTATCCGCTGGCGTCAGCGGACGGAGCCGTACATTCTGGATTGCCGTGACATCAGGCAGGATCTCGGCTCCGGAAATGCTGACCGGCTCAAAGCCAGGTGCCCGTACATCCAGCGTATATTCCGCGTAAGGCTGGGCTTCGATGGACGGGTCCAGGCTGTATTCCAGCGGAGGCGCGTTCAGTTCGATGGTTTCAGTCTGCCCGGAGCTGTCTGTGTTCAGCTCCTCCAGCGTGCTGTCCGGAACCCCGGTGTAGGATACGGAGATCACCGCGTCGGACACGGGATAGGAATCCACATCCGAGGTCACATTGATCTGCAGCAATCCCCTTTC
This sequence comes from Schaedlerella sp., assembly GCF_056796775.1. NCBI lineage: Bacteria > Bacillati > Bacillota > Clostridia > Lachnospirales > Lachnospiraceae > Schaedlerella > Schaedlerella sp. The sequence goes on along the minus strand of NZ_JBQIKP010000007.1, from coordinate 93,859 downwards.
AATCTGATCACGCCTTGCCGCGTCATTTTCCGCATTTTCCTGCATTGCCTTAATATAAACCATAATTCCCCCTGTTTGAGATATGTTCTATATCAATATATGCAGTTCGGAGGGTTATTGTGTTGTGGCGCGGATAAGCCGTTGCTCCGTCCGGAAATACGGGAGTCCGGTTCTAAATGGATGAGTTGTCAAAGAGTGACCCATAGCGCGGACGGAGCACCAGGTGAAAAACAAAAAAGGGGTCTTCTCAAAAATGGTCAATGGGGTATAATGGATATAAACCGGTATGGTCAATAAAAGAGACTGCCGCATTTTAAATCTGCGGTAATGGTTGCTTGCACATAATGGAGGAGTTGCCATGAATGAAAAATTTTTTGCGCTGCCGGAAGAAAAACAGCAGAGAATCCTGAATGCCGGCTACCGTGTATTTTCTCAGAATTCTTATAAGAAGAGCCCCATGAGTGAGATCGCGGACGAGGCTGGGATCAGCAAGTCCCTGCTGTTTCATTATTTCCGCAATAAGAAGGAGCTGTACCTGTTTCTCTGGGACACCTGCGCAGAGATGACGATCCGATATCTGGAACAATACGGATGCTACGAACAGACGGATCTTTTTGAAATGCTCTATCGGGGGATGCAGGCCAAGATCCGGCTCATGCATCGTTATCCCTATATCGGCAAATATGCGATGAAGGTGTTCTATGAAAGGGATCCGGAGGTCAGTACGGAGATCCAGGAGAGCTACAAAAGGTATAAGGACATCAAAGCAAACAGCACTCTTCTCAATCTGGATCCGAAGCAGTTTCGGGAAGGGATCGACTTGTCCATGATGTATCAGGAAATGTATCTGGCATCGCTTGGGTATCTCTGGGAATTTATGCAGAATGAGGAGATGGATGTGGATCAGATGGAAGCGGATTTTACGAAAATGTTTGAATTTTGGAAGAAGACCTATCTGAGGGAGTGAAGGCTCGGCAAAAACAGTGTGCCGGAATATGCGCAGCTGGCAGGCTGCATCAGGAAGCAGAGCCTGGTACCGCAGGAAGAAGATTCATTCGAAAGGAGATGCGAGATGAACGCGATTGAGATGAAAGGACTGACGAAATTCTATGGAAAATCCAGAGGGATCGTGGATTTGAACCTGACGGTTCCGGAGGGAGAATTTTTTGGATTTATCGGTCCCAACGGAGCCGGGAAGAGTACCACGATCCGTACACTTCTGGGGCTGCTCCGAAGCTCCGGCGGCAGCGCCCGGATTTTTGGAAAGGACATTGCGGCAGAGAAAAGCAGTATACTGGCAGAGGTGGGCTATATGCCGTCGGAAGCCGTGTTTTATCCGGGAATGCGGGTCAGGGAGGTGATCCGGCTTTCCGCGGGCTTGCGGAAAAAGGATTGTGCGCAGGAGGCGGAGCAGCTATGCAGCCGGCTGGAGTTGGACGTATCCAAAAAGGTGGACGAGCTGTCATTCGGAAACCGGAAAAAGGTGTCCATCGTATGTGCCCTCCAGCATCACCCCGGGCTGTGCATCCTGGATGAGCCTACCAGCGGTCTGGATCCGCTGATGCAGAGGGAGTTTTTCGAGATATTAAAAGAGAGGAATGCCCAGGGAACCACCATCTTTTTATCCTCCCATGTGCTTTCGGAGATCCAGCGGAACTGCATCAGGGCAGCGATCATCCGGGAAGGAAAGCTGATCGCCTGCGACAGTGTGGAAGCACTCTCCCGGACCAGCGCAAAACGGGTTCATGTCCAGGGCGAGCTCTCTCTGCCTCAATGGAAAGAGATGCGGGACCTGCGGCAGACCGGGAGCGGGATCAGCTTTTTGTACGGCGGAGAGATCCGCAGTCTTCTGCGGGTGCTGGCAGAGCAGGACATCACAGATCTGACCATATCCGAGCCGGATCTGGAGGAGATCTTTCTGCATTATTATCTGGATCCTGCGGGAGACAGAGGAATGAACGGAGGTGAGGAAAAATGATCATGATCCGGCATGAATTAAAGCAAAACAGGATTTCTCTGGCAGCGTGGACGGCGGCAGTGGGCTTTCTGCTTGTAATCTGCATCCTGATCTTTCCGGAGATGAAGGAAGAGATGGACGGAGTCAGCGATATGTTTGCCTCCATGGGGAGCTTTACCGAGGCATTTGGGATGGACAAGATCAGCTTCGGCACGCTGACCGGGTTCTATGCCGTAGAATGCGGAAACATCCTGGGGCTTGGCGGGGCATTTTTCTCGGCGCTCTGCGGGGTGTCCATACTGGCAAAGGAGGAAAAAGACCATACGGCGGAATTTCTCCTGACCCATCCGGTCAGCCGTGCCCGGATCGTGACCTGCAAGCTGGTCGCGGCGGGGCTGCAGATTGTGATCCTGAATGCGGTTATTTATGCGGCTTCCATCGGCTCCATCGCGGTGATTGGGGAGGAGATTCCCTGGAAAGAGGTGTCGCTTCTGCATCTGGCCTATCTGCTGCTGCAGATCGAGATTACGGCGGTCTGCTTCGGGATCTCCGCCTTTCTAAGGCATGGAGGTATGGGGATCGGGCTTGGCGCGGCGGCCGTCCTGTATTTTCTGAACCTGATCGCCAATATCACCGACAGCGCGGAATTTCTACGGTATATCACACCCTTCGGGTATGCGGAAGGCTCGGATATTGTGACCAGCGTGAGTCTGGAATGGGGGCTGGTCGCGCTGGGGCTGGCATATGGAGCCGCGGGGATTGCGGCGGCATATATGAAGTACTGCAGGAAGGATATTGCGTAAAAGGATCCGGCGGATGTGTGCCTGGAAATCGCTTTCGGTAAGGCATGTTCAGACACGCTCTAATACAGTTTGGATATTTTCCTTCATTTTTTCGGATAAAAGAGCATACTGTACCAGATCTTCTTCACTGAAGTCCTTAAAACGGGCATGGTCATAGTCATTCTGTGCAGCGGCCAGATCTTCCATGATCTGGTCAGCTTCGGGCAGAAGCGTGATCCGGATCTGTCTGCGGCGGGATCTGGAAACAGATCCGAAAGCCTGGGGATCGGCGGTGCTTTCCGCAGGATCCGAAGGAGGAATGCGGTCTGCCCTGGAGGTCCCGTCCGTCCGCCGGATCTCCTCCACCTTGAGAAGCCCCCGCGCGGACAGCTTCTGCAGGGTCAGCGAAAGCGCTCTGCGGGAAATATTTGCAAAATCAGCAAGCTCCGCCCGGGTGGTGATCTGATGAGGCTGGCTCAGGCAGAAAAGCAGGCTGGCCTCGGCTACGGTCAGACCGTTCTTTCGGGCCGCGGTTTCCAGATAATATTCCAGAAGCTTCCGATTTCGGTAGACCTCCATCAGGATGCCCTCCCCGGCGATCGCCTCGCTGCAGACCTTGGTGTGCTCTTCCCCCAGTTTTTTGCTGCCCGGCAGGATGGCAGGAGGAACCATGCCGTCCCCGGCGGCATCCACAAGAAAGCGGTAGACCTGGAGCCGTTTCTTTTCATAATCCGTTTCGTCAAAAACTTGTTTATAGAAATTATTGTAGTATTCAAATACCATCAGCTTCATTCTCACGGTATTGGTGATGCTAGCGCCCTGGCTGGCTAGAGAACCTTTTGTCTTGACATAGTAGTAAATGGGGGCGTGCAGGGCATAGAAGGCTTTCCCATGGCGGATATATTCCAGATTGAACATAAAATCCTCGCACCAGCTGATGGTCACATCCATGCGCAGGCGGTATTTCTCCACAATCTCTCTGCGGTACAGCTTGTTCCAGAGTACGCCGTAATAAAAATCCGCAGGATTTTCCATCATATGCGACGCAAACTCCTCTCGTGTCATTACGGAATCCTCTTCGATGTCCCCTTTCTGGGACAGACGTTCTCCCACAACCCGGTAAAAATCAGCGATCACCAGATCGCAGCAGTGCTCCTCGGCGGCACGCACGAACAGCTTGGTAGCGTCCGGCGTGATCCAGTCGTCGCTGTCGAGAAATTGAAGATAGGTTCCCCGCGCCCGGTCAATGGCCTGGTTGCGGCTGTCGGATACTCCGGTGTTTTCCTTGTGGATCACACGGACCCGGGAGTCCTGTTCGGCGTAACTGTCACAGATGCTGCCGCAGGAATCCGTGCTGCCGTCATTGACCAGCAGAAGCTCAAAATCCGTATATTCCTGGTTCAGGATGCTGTCAATGCAGCGTGCAAGATGCTTTTCGGCATTGTATATAGGAACAATAATACTTACGGTTGGGGTCATGGGTGTACTCTCCTTTACTGTAGGTCTCTTTGAATATCATTGTATGCGGAAAAGCTGCAGGGGCAGATTTCCTGTGTGGTTACAGATATTTTAGCAGATCTGTAAAGAAATGGAAACGGCGGTTTTCAAAAAGTTGATTCAGCAAAAATATGCGGAAATGTTTTGTTGTGAACCGCATCAAAATATAGTAGAATAATCAAATAAGCAGGTAAATCGATTGAGGTATGCAAATGATTGGTGAGATAGTATATGGAAATCTGATATCAAAACAAACATTGTTGGAAGCATTTGATCTTGCAGAGACAACGGCTCCGAGAATTTCTGCAGTTGGTGCAGGCGGGAAAACCACTACATTAAAACGGCTGGCGGCAGAATATACAGATATGGGAAGGAAGCCGATTGTTACAACCACCACACATCTGTTTAGAGAAGATTCTCCGTTATTTTTGGAAGATCCGTCTGTGGGGGAGATCCTTGCGCTTCTGGACAAAGAGGGTTGTGTATTTGCAGGCGGGAAGGCAGGGAATGGAAAGATAAAGAGCCTTCCCGAGGAGGTTCTGGAAGCGGTTTTAAAGCTTCCGAATCCTGTTTTGATCGAAGCGGATGGGGCGAAAATGCTTCCTGTGAAATTCCCGGCAGACCACGAACCGGTCATTCTGCCGCAGACCACCCATATTTTGTACATATGCGGCATGGACGCACCCGGAAGAAAAATAAAAGAGGTCTGCTTCCGGGCAGAGCTTCTGGCTGATTTTTTGGGGAAGTCCCCGGAGGAACTGCTGACAACGCAGGATATTGCGGCTCTTGCACAGAGCAGGCTGGCGGGAAGGAAAGGGGCAGGGGATGGGATGCGGTATGCAGTTGTCCTGAATAAGGCAGATACCCGAAAGCGGCGCGACGCGGCGTTGGAAGTCTGGGAGGCAATGGATCGCAGGAAGGAGATTCGGGTGATTGTTACTGCGAATTCCTGAAAACTGGTGGAGGAAAGATGAAAGTACGTTTGATTTATCTGGCGGCTGGGAACAGTCACCGATTCGGTTCCAACAAGCTTTTGTATGAACTGGAGGGGCGGCCTCTGTATCGGCACTTATTGGACAGGCTGGTCAGCCTCAGCAGGCAACATGCCGACTGGGAAGTGATCGTGGTGACACAATATCCACAGATATATGATGAAGTACGCGCGGGAAATATTCGTGCCATATTCTCACCGGACAGCCAGAAAGGGGTATCCTATTCCATCCGTGCAGGTCTGGAAGCTGCGGCAGATGCACAGGCCTGTGCGTTTTTTGTGGCGGACCAGCCCTGTTTTGCAGAAGAGAGCGCAGAGGCCTTTTTGGAATATATGGAAAGGAACCGGGCAGAGCTTGGCTGTGTGACATGCGGGGACCAGACCGGAAATCCGGCCTGGTTTTCCCGAAACTATTTTCCGGAATTGTTGGAATTGAAAGAAGACCAGGGGGGACGGAAGGTTCTGAAAAAGCATCTGGATCAAATCCTATATTTTCCCATTTTGGATGTCGGGGAACTGCAGGATGTGGATACATTACCACAAAATAATAAAAAGCTGTCTTAGAAGCAATCTGATATATACAAAATGAAAAATATATAAAGAGTCAAGATAGGTAACAGCATAAAATTTTTCCCCAATAGTCCATAAAAACTTTTCTATAGGATAAGATTTTTGATAAATCTTGTCAGAACCGCACAGAATATGCTATACTGACAAATGTGCGCCGCCCCCCGCTGGAAAATTCTGGGGCAGGGGCACAGAAAAGAGATGGAGAATGAAAAATGGAAGAGATACTGTTTAAAAGGCCGGAACTGGAGGATCAGGAGATCATTGCCCCGTATTTTGAGAAGGCTCCGAGCAGAAGCTGTGAGCGGACCTTTGCGAATGTTTACCTCTGGTCCAGGCACTATCATGTACAATATGCGGTCATAGAAGGCGCTCTGGTCTTTCGGGATGACGGAGAGAAGCTTGCGTTCGCCTACCCGGCAGGAGAACCGGAGGCCGTGAAGCGGGCGCTGGAATACCTGATGCGATACACAGAGGAACAGAAGGCTCCCTTTATACTTTACAATGTCACGGAAGAAAATTTTGCCCAGATGGAGGCATGGTATCCGGGGCAGTTTCAGATCGAGTACCTCCGGGATGAAGCGGACTATGTATATGAGACGGAGAAGCTTGCCACCCTGGCGGGAAAGAAGCTGCACGGCAAACGCAATCACATCAATAAGTTCAAGTCCTTGTATCCGGACTGGAGTTATGAGCCGATTACCGGGAAAAATGCGGAAGAATGCTTTCAGATGGCCCTGGAATGGCGTAACGAGAACGGCTGTGAGGAGGACCTGGAAAAAAACGCGGAGATGTGTGTGACTCTGAATTTCCTGCGTCTGTTCCAGGAACTGGGGATGAAGGGCGGCCTGATCCGGGTAGAGGGCAAAGTGGTGGCCTTCTGTGTCGGAGAGCCGGTCTGCGAGGATACCTTTGTAGTGCATGTGGAGAAAGCGTTTGCGGAAGTGGAAGGGGCCTACCCAATGATCAACCAGCAGTTTGTACAGCATGAATGCATGGAGTATCAATATGTAAACCGGGAGGAAGACACCGGAGCGGAGGGACTGAGGAAATCCAAGCTTTCCTATCATCCGGCATTTCTTGTAGAAAAAGGGATCGTGACCCGGAAGGCATACCCAAGGGCATCCCATTATAGCCATTCGGCCGTTTCATAAGGTATGACCGCGAGACAGGGAGATCACCTGCCGGGAATAGAATTTCAGCAATCGGAATCAGATCATGAGCGGGAGAACAATAGATTCGGTCCTGCGGAAAAAGGAGACAGATACGATGATTTCAAAAAAGATGGAAAATATGGTGGCAAACAGTTCTGCAATCCGTGCAATGTTCGAAGAGGGCAACCGCCTTGCAAAGCTCTACGGCAAGGAAAACGTATATGATTTCAGCCTGGGAAATCCCAATGTCCCCGCGCCAGCGGCAGTGAAACAGGCCATCCTGGAGATTCTGCAGGAGGAGGATCCGGTGGCGCTTCATGGCTACACCAACAGCAATGCAGGATATGAGGATGTGAGACAGGCTGTGGCACAATCCTTGAATGAGCGGTTCGGCACTGCATTTGCGGCGAAGAACATTACCATGACCGTGGGGGCGGCCGGCGGGCTGAATGTGATCTTAAAGTCCCTGCTGAATCCGGGGGACGAGGTCATTGTATTTGCGCCCTATTTCGGAGAATACCGGAGCTATACCAGCAATTACGACGGCGTCCTGGTGGAGATCTCTCCCAATACCGTGGATTTCCAGCCCAAGCTGGATGAGTTTGAAGAGAAGATCACGAAAAAGACAAAGGCCGTGATCGTCAATACGCCCAACAATCCCACCGGAGTCGTTTATTCTGAGGAGACGATCCGGAGGATGGCATCCATTCTGGAAGCAAAGCAAAAGGAATATGGAACGGAGATCTATCTGATCTCAGACGAGCCGTACCGGGAGCTTGCATATGACGGTGCAAAGGTCCCCTATCTGACAAAATATTATGCAAACACGGTGGTAGGATATTCCTACAGCAAATCCCTGTCGCTTCCCGGGGAGCGAATCGGATATCTGGTGATCCCCGATGAAGCGGCGGACAGCGAGGCGCTGATCAGCGCGGCCAATGTGGCGACCAGGATCCTGGGATTTGTGAATGCGCCGACACTGCAGCAGAAGGTGGTCAAATACTGCCTGAACGAAAAGACGGATATTTCCTTCTATGACCGGAACCGGGAGACACTATACAACGGCCTGAGAGAACTGGGCTTTGAGTGCGTCAAGCCGGAGGGAGCGTTTTACCTTTTCGTAAAATCTCCGGTTACGGATGAAAAGGCATTCTGCGCGGCGGCAAAAAAATATAATATTCTGATTGTTCCGGGAAGCTCCTTTGGATGTCCCGGATATGTCAGACTGGCCTATTGTGTGTCCCATGAAACGATCGTAAATTCCCTGCCCAGATTCGCAGAGCTGGCGAAGGAATATGACTGCAGATGATCCGATGCGAAGCGGCGCGATAGCGATAGTCTGTATGGCAGACGAGCTGGAGGTCTGCTGTCAGGAAAAGGAATGATACAATATATGAGCCGTACCGCAGGATACACCCAGACTTGGACTGCCTGGAAAAGGAATGACAGTCCAACACAAACAGACAGAATAACAGGAGATGAGATCAGTGGAAACCAATCCCGGAATCATAAAGAATATACGAAAAGTAGACCCTTATGTACCAGGCGAGCAGCCTCAGCGTAAGGTGATTAAATTGAATACCAACGAAAATCCGTATCCGCCCGCCCCTGGGGTGGAGCGCGCTCTGCGGGAAATGGATGCGGATAGGTTCAGGTTATACCCGGATCCTTCCGCAAATGACCTGGTGTCCGCATTGGCGGAGCATTACGGGGTAGGCATGGATCAGGTGTTTGTTGGCGTCGGATCGGACGATGTGCTGTCCATGTGCTTTCTGACCTTTTTTAACTCCGAAAAGCCCATACTTTTCCCGGATATTACGTATTCCTTCTATAAAGTCTGGGCAGAATTATATCGGATTCCTTATGAATGCCCGAAGCTGGATGAAAATTTTCGGATCGTGAAGGAAGATTATTACCGGGAAAACGGCGGGGTGATCTTTCCCAACCCCAATGCGCCTACGGCTATCTATGAGGAGCTTGGATTCGTAGAGGACATTCTTATCCATAATCCGGATTCGGTCGTGATCGTGGACGAGGCATATATTGACTTCGCGGGAAAATCCGCGCTGGAGCTGATCGGCCGATACAGCAACCTGATCGTTGTCCAGACCTTTTCCAAAGCCCGCTCCATGGCCGGCATGCGGATCGGATATGCGATCAGCAGCCCTGCACTGATCCGGTATCTCAACGATGTGAAATATTCCTTCAATTCCTATACCATGAATCAGACGTCTATTGTCTGCGGAACGGAGGCGGTGAAGGATCGGGCATATTTTGAGAAGACCACAAAAAAAATCGTGGAAACCAGGGAATGGGCGAAGGAAGAGCTTCGGAGGTTAGGCTTCGAATTTCCAGATTCCAGGGCAAATTTCATCTTTGCAAGACATCCCCGGTATGATGCCGGGGAACTGTTCGAGGCATTGAAGAAACAGGATATCTATGTGCGCCACTGGGACAGCGAACGGATCCGCCAGTATCTGCGGATCACCGTGGGAACCAGGGAAGAGATGGAGGCGCTGTTCGCGGCGCTGAGAGCGTATATGTGTTATACTCACGGCCGATGAAATCTGCCGTGAGTATCGCGCCAGCCGCAGCCGCGAAGCGGCATATTTCCTTATGCGGCTGTGCGAATCAATTATACTGTGCGGCAGATTTATCTGGCGTGCAGTATAATATGCCGTATCGCAGTCTCTGCTTTTTCCTGCTTGGGAAAGGGATTCGAAACATACAGAGACAGCGATTTCTGAATCTGACATAAAACAGCAAAAACAGCAGGAGAGAATTTAGAAGATGAAAGAAGCACTGATCAGTTGGTTCATAGATAATTTAGGCGGAAAAGTCGGAAAAGAAGTGATCTTGTTTATCATTTCCATGGTTCCGATCCTGGAGCTTCGAGGGGGGCTTTTGGCCGCGGGACCGGCGGTATTGGACGTACCCATGTGGGAAGCGATCCCCATCTGCATCGTCGGAAACCTGATCCCGATCCCCTTCATCCTCCTTTTGATCACCAGGATCTTTAACTGGATGAAGGGCACGAAACGGCTGAAACCGCTGGTAGAGAAGCTGGAAAAAAAGGCCATGAGCAAGAGCGCCAACATTGAAAAATATGAGTTCTGGGGACTGGTTGCCTTTGTGGGGATCCCGCTTCCGGGCACCGGAGCCTGGACAGGCTCCCTGATTGCGGCATTAATCGGAATCCGCTTCCGGAAGGCGTTTCCGGCGATCGTGCTGGGAGTGTTTGTGGCGGCATTTTTGATGACGGTGCTGTCTTATGCGGTACTTGGCGGGATTTTTGTATAAGTCGTTACATGTCACACCCTGACCAATCACCACGCTGATTGGTCAGGAACAGTAACACTTATAGTGTTAGGAATCCGCTGATGAAATCCACCCGTTGACACCGGTTTGAAATATCCGTATAATAAAGGTAAAGACGGCGCGGAACGATATAGAATAACTGCCGTGTATTGCCGGTTTTCTGGCAAGCAGCGGCCAAATGTTCCGCCGGGAGGGAAGTTGCGGCATGATTGCGGAAAATGATGAGAAAAAAAGAAGTAAGCTCTGGAGAATTGCGATGACCGTTTCATCGGTATTGATCATTGTCATCGCCGTATTTTTTGGATATACGCTTTTTACTTCGAATCCGTTGGAGGGAAGATGGGTGAACGAAGGCAGCGGCCTTGTCATGCGGATCCAGGGCAACGGATCTGCGTCCATCGAATGGCCGGATGAATCGGACGGCGCGGTAGAACTGCAGTATCATGTGGATCTGAAATCCAAAATATTCACCTTGTATCAGGGAGAGGAAAACGGGACCTCGCAGGCGGTCTATGATACGTCGGCAGAATCCGGTTTTGCCGCGGAGAACATGGAAGGAAGCTATGACTACAGCTTGGAACAGGGAGAATTGACACTGACAGAACGGGAGTATGGTGATCAGATGGTATTTGAAAAAGAGTAGGATAACGCATGGAGGGATAAACAGCTTTGTATGTTCGGGAAGCTCCGGATATGCAGGGCTGTTTTGTGTCATGGAATATACCTCAAGGCATCCTATTTATGGCTGTTTTATAAGATATCGGAAAGGAGACAATAGAACATGCTGAGACAGAACACAAAGGAAATCCGGATCGGAGACGTGGTGATCGGAGGAAATCATCCGGTGGCGATCCAGTCTATGACCAATACAAAGACCGAGGATATCAAAGGAACCATAGAGCAGATCCACAGGCTGGAGGCGGCAGGCTGTGAGATCGTGCGCTGTACCGTTCCCACACTGGAAGCGGCTGAGGCACTGCGGGAGATCAAAAAAAATATTCAGATCCCTCTGGTGGCGGATATCCATTTTGACTATCGGATGGCGATTGCGGCCATTGAGAACGGAGCCGACAAGATTCGGATCAATCCGGGCAATATCGGTGGAGAGGAGCGCCTGAGGGCCGTCGTCGATAAGGCGAAGGAGCATGAGATTCCCATCCGGGTCGGCGTCAACAGCGGTTCCCTGGAAAAAACACTTTTGGAAAAATATGGTGCAGTGACGGCCGAAGGAATCGTAGAGAGCGCGCTGGATAAGGTGCGGATGATTGAGGAGATGGGGTATGATAATCTGGTGGTCAGCATCAAATCCTCCGATGTCATGATGTGCGTGAAAGCCCACGAGTTGATCGCAGAGCAGTGTCCATATCCGCTGCATGTGGGAATCACGGAGGCAGGGACGGTCTACTCCGGAAATATCAAATCCTCGATAGGCCTTGGGATCATTCTCTATGAAGGCATCGGAAACACGATCCGGGTGTCCCTGACCGGCGATCCGTCGGAAGAGATCCGATCCGCAAAGCTGATCTTGAAGACCCTGGGGCTTCGCAAGGGCGGTATTGAGGTGGTATCCTGTCCTACCTGCGGCAGAACCCAGATCGACCTGATCGGGCTTGCAAATCAGGTGGAGAAGATGGTTCAGGAATTTCCGCTGGATCTCAAGGTAGCAGTCATGGGATGCGTCGTGAACGGCCCGGGAGAAGCCCGGGAAGCAGATATCGGGATCGCGGGCGGCAAGGGCGAAGGACTTCTGATCAAAAAGGGAGAGGTCGTGAAAAAGGTAAAGGAAGAGGAACTTCTGGAAACGTTGCGCCGGGAATTACAGAACTGGGAAAATGAGTGACAGGAGCTGATCAATTTGGAACAAGTAGGAACCGCAAAATTATTTTTTGATGTATTTCCCACTCTGAAAGTGGAGGACTCTGTCCGTATGCTGTTTTCGGATGTGGAAGTGAAGAAGATCACCACCAATTCCGCACGGGATTTTCTGCATGTTTACATATTCAGCCGCCATCTGTTTCAGAAGAAGCAGATCTGGCACATGGAGCACAAGATCAAGGAGCAGCTGTTCGGAACCTCCATGGTCCATATTCATATAGAAGAAGAATACAGCCTGTCCGAGCAGTACACCCCCGCCGCCCTGATGGCGGAGTACCGGGAGAGCATTTCCCAGGAACTGCGGGACAGCAGCGTGCTGGCGGCCAATATGTTCGACCAGGCACAGCTTCGATTTGAGGAGGGGCAGATCTGCTGTCTGGAGCTGGCGGATACCATTGTATCCGAAGGAAGACGGGAGCAGATCCTGGAGCTTCTGGACGAGGTGTTCAATCGGCGCTGCGGCATTCCGACTGAGTTCCGCGTCACCTACCGGGAGAAAAAGGAAAGTAAGACACGGGAGTTTGAGGAACAGCGGATCCAGCGGGAGATCAACGCCATTTTCCAGAGGAATAAAAGTATTCACGGGGAAATGGATCCTGACGGGATGGGTTCCGGAGACCCCTCCAACGGCAGCGATTTTGCGGCGCCCTGGGAGGAACCTGGCAGTGTTTCCGGTGCTGCCTCAGACCGGGCGGGCGACTCGGATGCAGCCGGAGACCAGGGCAGGGGAACCAAAACGGCCTGGAATGCAGCAGGAGCCGCGGCCGGAAAGAACGGAACAGCAAATGGTGCCGCAGCCGGGAAAAATGGAAATGCAAACGGAAGAAATGGAAGCGCAAATGGGACGGCTGCCGGCAGGAATGGAAGCGCTGGTGCGGCTGCTGCCGGAAAGAGCAATGCGTCGGGCAGAGGCGGCTTTTCCTATGGCCAGGGGAAAAACGGCTTTCGGAAGGACTCCGGCAGGGATTATGTGCGCCCCTTAAAGCAGGGAGACGCGCCGGGCCTGATCTACGGAAGGGACTTTGAGGACGAGCCTTTGCGGCTGGATCAGGTGGCCACGGAGATGGGAGAGATTACTCTCCACGGCAAGGTCATCAGCTTTGAGACCCGGGAGATCCGGAATGAACGGACCATCATCATTTTTTCGATTACGGATTTTACGGATACCATTACCGTGAAAATGTTTGTCCGCAACGAACAGCTTGCAGAGTTGTTAGGCGACCTGAAAAAGGGCGCGTTTTTGAAGATCAAGGGCATCACCACCATTGACAAATATGACGGGGAGCTGACTATCGGCTCCATCACCGGGATCAAGAAGACCGGGGATTTTACCGTGTCCAGGCAGGACTTAAGCCCCATTAAGCGCGTGGAGCTCCACTGCCATACGAAAATGAGCGATATGGACGGGGTCTCCGAGGTCAAGGATATCGTAGGCCGCGCCCACAAGTGGGGGCATCCTGCCATTGCGGTCACGGACCATGGGACTGCCCAGGCATTTCCGGACGCCAACCACTATATCGAGCGATTGGACAAGGCAGACCCGTTCAAGGTCATTTACGGTGTGGAAGGCTATGTGGTGGACGACCTGACCGAGATCGCTGTGGGCGCCGGGGAGGAAAGCCTGGATGATACCTTTGTGGTATTCGACCTGGAGACCACGGGATTCAGCGCCATCAAGGACAAGATCATCGAGATCGGGGCGGTAAAGGTAGTTAAAGGAGAGATCGTGGATTCTTTCAGTACCTTCGTCAATCCACGGCGGCCCATTCCTTTTGAGATCACCAAGCTGACCAGTATCACGGATGAGATGGTCATGGAATATCCGGACATTGAGACCATTCTGCCCCAATTTCTGGAATTTGTGGGGGACGCGGTGCTGGTGGCTCACAACGCAGGTTTTGACGTGGGATTTATCGAGCAGAACTGCAGGTATCAGGACATTGAGCCCCATTTTATCTCCGTGGATACCGTCGCCCTGGCCCGGGTACTGCTGCCCACTTTATCAAAATATAAGCTGAACGTGGTGGCAAAAGCGCTGAACATTTCCCTGGAAAATCATCACCGGGCGGTGGACGACGCGGGAGCTACGGCAGAGATTTTTGTAAAGTTCGTGCAGATGCTCAAAGACAGAGACATTACCACCCTGAAAGGCATCAACCAGTTTGGAAATACCAACGAGGACGCGATCCGCAAGCTCCCCACCTACCATATTATCATCTTGGTGAAAAATGACATCGGCCGTTATAACCTGTACCAGCTGATCTCTGCCTCCAACCTGAAATATTTTGCCCGTCGGCCCAGGATTCCGAAAAGCCTGCTGAACCAGCACAGGGAAGGGCTGATCATCGGAAGCGCCTGCGAGGCCGGAGAACTGTTTCAGGCGATCCTGAATCAAAAATCCCAGGAGACCATCGCGAAGCTGGCGGATTTTTATGATTATTATGAGATCCAGCCCCTGGGGAACAACCATTTCATGCTGGAGAGCGAAAAGCTGCCGGACATTCAGACCGAGGAGGATCTGAAAAATTTAAACCGTCAGATCCTGGAGCTGGGAGACCAGTTCAAAAAGCCGGTTGTGGCCACCTGCGACGTGCATTTCCTGGATCCGGAGGACGAGGTGTACCGCCGGATCATCATGGCCGGAAAGGGGTTCAGCGACGCAGACAATCAGGCCCCGCTGTATCTGCGGACAACCGAGGAAATGCTGGGGGAATTTGAATATCTGGGTTCCGCGAAGGCCTATGAGGTGGTGGTGGAAAATTCCAACAAGATCGCGGCCATGGTGGAGAAGATCGCGCCGGTGAACCCCAACAAGTGTCCGCCGGTCATCCAGGATTCGGACCAGAAGCTGCGGGATATCTGCTACAAAAAGGCCCACGAGGTCTACGGGGACGATCTGCCGGTGCAGGTGTCCTCCCGGCTGGAAAGAGAATTGAATTCCATCATTTCCAACGGCTACGCGGTGATGTATATCATTGCCCAGAAGCTGGTGTGGAAATCCGTTGCGGACGGCTACCTGGTGGGCTCCCGGGGATCGGTAGGCTCCTCCTTTGTAGCCACCATGGCGGGAATCACGGAGGTAAATCCCTTAAGTCCTCACTATTATTGTAAAAAATGCCATTACAGCGAGTTTGAGTCGGAGGAAGTGAAGGCCTATTCCGGCTGCTGCGGATTTGATATGCCGGATAAGATCTGCCCGGACTGCGGGGAAAAGCTTGTCAAGGACGGATATGACATTCCGTTCGAGACGTTCCTGGGCTTCAAGGGGGATAAGGAGCCGGATATTGACCTGAATTTCTCCGGGGACTACCAGTCCAAGGCCCACAAGTACACAGAGGTGCTGTTCGGGGAAGGCTATACCTTCAAGGCCGGGACCATCGGCACGCTGGCGGACAAGACGGCCTATGGATATGTACGCCGGTATTATGAGGAGAAGAACCAGCGGAAGCGGAAATGTGAGATCGAGCGGATCAGCCAGGGTTGCACCGGAGTGCGCAGAAGCACGGGCCAGCATCCGGGCGGGATCGTGGTGCTGCCCCACGGCCATAATATCAATGAATTTACTCCGGTGCAGCATCCGGCAAATGATGTGACCACAGACATCGTGACCACCCATTTTGACTACCATTCCATTGACCACAACCTGCTGAAGCTGGACATCCTGGGACACGATGATCCTACCATGATCAAGATGCTGGAGGAATACATTACCTCGGAATCCCTGGAAAATGACTACAATGAGGAGCACCCCTTTGTGGCCACCCAGATCCCTCTGGACGACCAGGAGGTATTATCCCTGTTCCACGGCACCCAGGCCCTGGGGATCAAGCCGGAGGACATCGAAGGATGCAAGCTGGGGTGCTTAGGCATTCCGGAATTTGGAACCGATTTTGCCATGAGCATGGTCATTGAGGCCAATCCCCAGTCTCTGTCGGATCTGATCCGGCTGGCGGGATTGTCCCACGGAACCGACGTATGGCTGGGAAATGCCCAGGATCTGATCCGTTCCGGTACGGCCACCATTTCCACGGCCATCTGTACTCGTGACGATATTATGATCTACCTGATCAACCAGGGCGTGGACAGCGCGCTGTCCTTTACCATCATGGAAAGCGTCCGGAAGGGAAAGGGGCTCAAAGACGAATGGATCGCGGCCATGAAGGAAAAAAATGTGCCGGACTGGTATATCGGGTCCTGCAAAAAGATCAAGTACATGTTCCCGAAAGCCCATGCGGCCGCCTATGTCATGATGGCGTACCGGATCGCGTACTGCAAGATCAACTATCCGCTGGCCTATTACGGGGCGTATTTCAGCATCCGGGCGGATGCCTTTTCCTATGAGCTGATGTGCCAGGGGAAGGAGAAGCTGAACTACTACATCAAGGATTATAAAAAACGGTCGGATACACTGACCAACAAGGAGCAGGATACTTTGAAGGACATGCGCCTTGTGCAGGAAATGTATGCCCGGGGGCTGGATTTTACGCCCATTGACCTGTACCGGGCCAAGGCGAAGCAGTTCCAGATCGTGGACGGGAAGCTGATGCCCTCCTTCGCCAGCATCGAAGGCATGGGGGAAAAAGCGGCGGAAGCGGTGGAGCTGGCGGCCAAGGACGGAGCATTTCTGTCTCTGGATGACTTCCGGGAGCGGACCAAAGTCAGCGTGACCGTGATCGACCTGATGTCGGATCTGGGGCTCTTCGGAGACCTGCCCCAGAGCAACCAGCTGTCGTTGTTTGACCTGGCATAAAAAAGCTCGAATCCGGATATTGCACAAAAAACTTAGGCTTGTAAACAGGATAGTAAAATGATATGATGTGAATGCTGCAACAATATTTTTTGGAATGCAGTGTATGTTTGCATATGGATTCTAATTCGAGAGATGTGGAGGAAACGAGAATGTACGATTTTGAAGAGATCAGGAAAACAGACGGTGAGATCGCGGATGCCATCCGGGCGGAGATGGACCGTCAGAATTCTCATATCGAGCTGATCGCGTCTGAGAACTGGGTAAGCCAGGCTGTGATGGCGGCGATGGGAAGCCCCCTGACCAACAAATACGCGGAAGGCTATCCGGGGAAGAGATATTACGGCGGATGCCAGTGCGTGGATGTGGTAGAGGATATCGCCAGGGAGCGGGCAAAGAAGCTGTTCGGCTGTGAATATGTCAACGTGCAGCCCCATTCCGGAGCCCAGGCGAATATGGCGGCCATGTTCGCCATGTTAGAACCGGGAGACAAGATCATGGGAATGAACCTGGATCACGGCGGACACCTGACCCACGGCTCTCCGGTGAACCTGTCCGGAAAATATTTTGACGTGACCTTTTACGGTGTAAATGATAACGGCGTAATCGACTACGACAATGTATTAAAGATCGCGAAGGAGTGCCGTCCGAAGCTGATCGTGGCGGGGGCCAGCGCATATGCCAGAACCATTGACTTCAAAAGGTTCCGCGAGATCGCGGATGAAGTGGGCGCTTACCTGATGGTGGATATTGCCCATATCGCCGGCCTGGTTGCCACAGGACTGCATCCAAGCCCGATCCCCTATGCTCATGTGACCACCACCACGACCCACAAGACCCTTCGGGGGCCAAGGGGAGGCATGATCCTGAGCAGCGAGGAGATGAATAAAAAGTTCAACTTTAATAAGGCCGTGTTCCCGGGAACACAGGGAGGTCCGCTGATGCATGTGATCGCGGCCAAGGCAGTCTGCTTCCAGGAGGCGCTGCAGCCGGAATACAAGGCCTATATGGAACAGGTCGTAAAGAATGCGAAGGCACTGTGCAAAAACCTGCAGGCACGGGGAATCAAGATCGTATCCGGAGATACGGACAACCACCTGATGCTGGTAGACCTGACGGAAAAGGATCTCAGCGGAAAAGAGCTGGAGAAGCGTCTGGATGATGCCCATGTAACGGCAAATAAGAATACCATTCCCAATGACCCCCGTTCTCCGTTCGTGACAAGCGGTGTGAGACTGGGGACTCCGGCCGTGACGACCCGCGGCATGGTGGAAGAGGATATGGAAAAGATCGCGGAGATCATTTCCCTGGTGATCGAGAGCGAAGATAACGTGGAGAAGGCGAAAGCCATGGTGGCGGAGCTGACTGCAAAGTATCCGCTATGCTAATATAAAGATATTTAAAATGATAGTCTGAGTTGGTGCTACGGGGAAATGATATTTCCCCGCAGCCCCGAGCGTTTTAGCTTTCATTCTGTTCGATTAGTACAGCATTGCGAATCTGCTCCACAAATAATCTTACCGGTTTGGAATAAACCTGATGCCGTTTCCAGATGATATTCAGCTGTCCTGTGGCAGAAGGATTAATCTCACTTTACACGAACAAAAGTTTGTAAAGAGAAAAGACTTGACAACACATTTTTTTTCGGTTAAGATAGCAGAGGTGATGAGCAATGGATGAGATTTTACAACAGGCACTGCTGTATGATTTTTATGGAGAGCTTCTCAATGACCACCAGAAGGAGATTTATGAGCAGTTTATCCTGGAGGATCTTTCCTTAAGCGAGATTGCGGAAGCGGAAGGGATCAGCAGGCAGGGGGTTCATGACCTGGTGAAGCGATGTCAGAAGGCTTTGGAAGGATATGAGACCAGGCTGCATCTGGTCAGACGGTTCCTCTCCATCAAGGAGAAGGTCCGTGAGATGGAGACGCTTCTGGATACCGCCGAACTGACGAAGGAGAACCAGGGAGAGTTGCGGCGGCAGTTCCGGGAGCTTTCTGATTCGATCCTGGAAGTGCTGTAGGATTGCCGCATGCCCGTCAGGAAAAAGGATGCTGCATGTACCGCGCGATCCATACAATAACCTGGAAACCGCAGGAACACAGAAGATTTCAGTGACTGATCATGTATAGAAATGTTCATCCGACAGGATGACAGAGGAGTTGGACAATGGCATTTGACAGCTTAACGGAAAAACTTCAAAACGTATTTAAAAATCTCCGCAGCAAGGGACGGCTCACCGAGGAGGATGTAAAGGCGGCCTTAAAGGAAGTCAAGATGGCGCTTCTGGAGGCGGATGTCAACTTCAAGGTGGTCAAGGGATTCGTCAAGGATGTCCAGGAGAGGGCCATCGGGCAGGACGTGATGAACGGACTGAATCCGGGCCAGATGGTCATCAAGATCGTGAATGAAGAGCTGGTGTCCCTGATGGGCTCGGAGACCACCGAGATCCGGCTGCAGCCGGGGAGTGCCGCGACTGTGATCATGATGGCAGGCCTCCAGGGCGCAGGTAAGACGACTACCACGGCAAAGCTTGCGGGCAAGTTCAAGCTGAAGGGCAAAAAGCCGCTTCTGGTGGCATGCGATGTATACAGGCCCGCCGCTATCAAGCAGCTGCAGATCAACGGAGAGAAGCAGGGCGTAGAGGTCTTTTCCATGGGCGACAAGGTGAAGCCTGCGGATATCGCGAAGGCGGCGCTGGAGCATGGAGCAAAGAACGGCAACAACATCATCATTCTGGATACGGCCGGCCGGCTCCATATCGATGAAGATATGATGGCCGAACTTCAGGAGATCAAGGAAGCAGTCACCGTACACCAGACGATCTTGGTGGTAGACGCCATGACCGGGCAGGATGCGGTCAACGTAGCAAAAAGCTTCCATGAAAAGATAGGGATTGATGGCGTAATCGTCACCAAGCTGGACGGCGATACCCGAGGCGGCGCCGCGCTGTCCATCAAGGCCGTGACCGGAAGGCCTATCCTCTATGTGGGTATGGGCGAGAAGCTTTCTGACCTGGAGCAGTTTTATCCGGATCGGATGGCATCCCGGATCCTGGGCATGGGCGATGTCCTGACGCTGATCGAAAAGGCGGGGGCAGAGCTGGACGAGGAAAAGGCCCGGAAGATGACGGAAAAGATGAAGAAAGCCCAGTTTGATTATGAGGACTATCTGGAAAGCATGAACCAGATGAAGAAAATGGGCGGACTTTCCGGTGTCATGAGCATGATGCCGGGGCTGGGAGGAGCCATGGGCGGCAGGTCGAAAATGCCGGATCTGGATTCCGAAGAGAATGAGAAGCGGATGGCCAGGATGGAGGCCATGATCTATTCCATGACGCCGGAGGAACGGCGCAATCCGGATCTCATCAATCTTCCGAGAAAGCATAGGATCGCAAAGGGCGCCGGAGTGGATATCTCAGAGGTGAACCGCATGGTGAAGCAGTTCAACGAAACCCGGAAGATGATGAAGAAGCTTCCGGGACTTATGGGCGGTGGTAAAAAAGGCAGGTTTCGGCTTCCTTTTTAACACATAAATGATCCGGCAGTCAAATTGACCGGCGGATCGAAAAAGAATATGACAAACAAAAATAAAAACAAGAAAGAATGAGGTGCAAGACAATGGCAGTAAAGATCAGGTTAAAGAGAATGGGAAAGAAGAAGGCTCCTTTTTATAGAATCGTTGTAGCGGATTCCAGATCCCCGAGAGACGGCAAGTTCATTGAGGAGATCGGAACCTACGACCCGAACCAGGAGCCCAGCCTGTTCAAGGTGAATGAAGACGCGGCCAAGAAGTGGCTGAACAACGGCGCGCAGCCGACAGAGGTTGTAGGCAAGCTGTTCAAACTGGCAGGAATTGAAAAATAATCGAATCTGTACTGAACAGAGACAAAGAATCTGATCCGCGGAGGTACGCGCGCATGAAAGAATTAGTAGAAGTAATCATCAAAGCATTGGTGGACAACCCGGACGGCGTTACCGTTACGGAAAGACAGGACGGCAGGACGACTGTCCTGGAGGTCCGTGTTGCGGACGGTGACATGGGAAAGGTCATCGGCAAGCAGGGACGTATTGCCAAGGCGATCCGTTCCGTTGTCAAGGCGGCTGCGGCCAGGGATGACAAACGAGTGGTTGTGGACATTATCCAATAGGAGCGCAGTAAAGTTGGGGGTTGTCGGAAAATACAGATTTCTCAAAAGATATTGTTATGCGGTATGATAAATCACAGCAGTATCTTGCGGTTATACGGCTGTTTTCCGACAGCCCCTTTTTTATAAAACAGGAGTGTGGCATGGAGCAGTTTTTTCAAGTGGGGGTTATTACCTCCACACACGGGATCCGCGGTGAGGTCAAGGTATTTCCGACCACCAGTGATCCGCAGCGTTTTCGGAAGCTGAAAGAAGTGATACTGGCTTCGGAAAAGGAACAGGTTTCTCTGGAGATTCAGAGCGTCCGGTTTTCCAAGCAGTTTGTCATCGTAAGGTTCCGGGGGATTGATGATATCAACGAGGTGGAAAAATATAAAGGGCGGCAGCTTCTTGTAGCCCGGAAGGATGCCGCAAAGCTGGAGAAGGACGAGTACTATATTGCCGACCTGCTGGGCATGGATGTGGTGACAGATGACGGGGAGAAGGGAATCCTCAAAGACGTGATCGAGACCGGTGCCAATGAAGTCTATGCAGTGCAGTTTGAAACATCAGGGGAAGTACTCATCCCCGCGATCCGGGACTGTATCCTGGACGTGGATGTGGAAGCGGGAAGCATGCGGGTACATTTATTGGAAGGGCTGAAAGAATGAATTTTTATATACTGACATTATTTCCTGACATGGTATCACAGGGACTGAATACCAGCATCATCGGACGGGCTGCCGGACGGGGGCTGCTATCTATCCGAACCGTCAATATCCGGGACTATGCGTTTAATAAGCATCAGAGTGTGGATGATTACCCCTACGGAGGTGGAGCCGGTATGCTGATGCAGGCAGAGCCGGTATACCTGGCATACGAGGCGGCGGCGGCGGAGATCCGGACGCGGCGGCAGGGGTGCGGGGAGCAGGAGAGGAAGCCCAGAGTGGTGTACCTTTCTCCCCAGGGAGCGGTATTCAATCAGTGCATGGCAGATGAGCTGGCAAAGGAAGAGGACCTGATCTTTCTCTGTGGACACTATGAGGGGATCGACGAGCGGGTGCTGGAAGAGATCGTGACCGACCAGGTGTCCATTGGGGATTATGTGCTGACCGGCGGCGAGCTCCCGGCCATGGTCATGGTGGATACGATCTCCCGTCTGGTGCCGGGAGTGCTCCACAACGATGTGTCTGCGGAATCGGAATCGTTCCAGGACAATCTGCTGGAGCATCCCCAGTATTCCCGGCCGGAGGTGTGGCATGGAAAACGGGTACCGGAGGTGCTTTTATCCGGACATCACGCCAATATCCTGAAATGGAAGCGGGAGCAGTCCATCCTCCGCACAAAGGAGCGGCGGCCCGACCTGCTGGAACGCTGTGCTTTGACGGAACAGGAAAAAGTCTGGATTGGAAAAATGTGACGGAAATGCTTGCAAGTTGCGAAAAAATGTGATAACATACAATAGTTGTGAAAAGAAGAGCGATGGTCCTCTGGCACAGGGAGACAGAAATCAAAAGAGAATTTTCCCAAAAGGAGTGTTAAGAACGTCAAATAAACAGGAGGTCACACAATGAACGATATTATCAAAAATATTGAAGCTGAGCAGTTAAAAGAGAATGCTCCCGAGTTTCACGTCGGCGATACGGTAAAGGTATACGCAAAGATCAAGGAAGGAAACCGCGAAAGGATCCAGGTGTTCGAAGGAACCGTGCTCAAAAGACAGGGCGGCGGTGTCAGAGAGACATTTACAGTGAGAAAGAATTCCAACGGTGTCGGCGTAGAGAAGACTTGGCCGCTTCATTCTCCTCATGTTGAGAAGGTGGAAGTGATCCGCAGAGGTAAGGTAAGGAGAGCAAAGCTGAACTACCTGCGCGGCCGTGTCGGCAAGAGAGCAAAGGTAAAAGAGTTAGTAAAATAGTAAGGAAGAGTGAGGGACAATTACAGAGCTTGTAGTTTGTCCCTTTTCTATATATATGCAAGCCGGCTTTTCGGGACGGAAAAAAGGACGGAGGGCAGGATTGAATGAAGAAAAGAGAGATCCGGAAAAAAAGAAGGAGACAAAGGACAAAGCAGCAGGCACAGCGCAAGCCGAAGCTGCATTTCCCGAATGAAGGGATACACATCGATAAAGAACGCGTTAAAAAATCGTTTCTTCTCCTGCTGGAGATCGGAGCTGCCTGCCTTCTGGCGTATTCGCTGGTGCTGTTCTACGGGCAGCGGGTCAGCAACGCGGGAGATTCCATGAGCCCCATCCTGAAAAACGGGGACGTGGTGCTGGTGGACCGCCTCATCTACAATGCGGTCAAGCCGAAGCGGGGGGATATCATCGTATTCAAGCCGGCCGGAAATGAAAATGCGCACTATCTGATCAAGCGGGTGGCTGCCCTTCCCGGGGAGACGATCCAGATCAAAAACGGCAGCATTTACATTGACGGGGAGGAGCATACGGAAGGAATCTATGTTTCTGATCTGTCCTCCGCCGGACTTGCCGCGGAGCCTGTCGAGCTGGGGAGTAACGAGTACTTCGTGATAGGGGATAATCACGAGGGAAGCGACGACAGCCGGACGGCAGATGTGGGAAATGTAAAGCGCGGCGACATTTTCGGAAAGGTGTGGTTCGTGATCAGCCCGGGAGACAATTTCGGAAGGATCAGGGATTGAAGCGGTTACAGGCGGCACAGATTTAGGAGGAAAGAACATGCATTTTCAGTGGTATCCGGGTCATATGACAAAAGCGAAACGGATGATGCAGGAAAATATCAAGCTGATCGATCTTATCATCGAACTGGTGGATGCCAGGATTCCCTTAAGCAGCCGGAATCCGGACATTGATGAGCTGGGAAAGAATAAGGCAAGACTGATCCTGCTGAATAAAGCGGATCTGGCGGAGGAGAAATGGAACACGGCCTGGATCGAATATTTTCAGAAAAAAGGATTTTCTGCGGTAAAGGTCAATTCGAAAAAGGGCGGCGGAATGAAGTCCATCCAGGAGGTGATCCAGGAGGCCTGCCGGGAAAAGACGGAGCGAGACAGAAAGCGCGGTATCCTGAACCGGCCGGTGCGTGCCATGGTGGTCGGTATCCCCAATGTGGGCAAGTCCACATTCATCAATGCCCTGGCTGGAAAAGCCTGCGCAAAGACCGGGAATAAGCCGGGGGTGACCAAAGGAAAGCAGTGGATCCGGCTGAATAAGAACGTGGAGCTGTTAGATACGCCGGGGATTCTGTGGCCCAGGTTTGAGGATCAGACCGTGGGGCTGCGTCTGGCATTTATCGGTTCCATCAAGGATGAGATCCTGCAGTCGGAGGAGCTTTCGGCGGAACTGATGCAGTTTTTGGTGAAAAGCTATCCGGGTATCCTGGCAGAAAAGTATGGGATCAAGGAATCCGAAGATGGATTTGAAGATCTGCGGGGCGTGGCAGAAAGCCGGCACTGCCTTTTGAAGGGGAATGAATTGGATCTGGAGAAGGCGTCAAAGCTATTGCTGGATGATTTCCGGAACGGCAGGCTTGGAAGGATCACGCTGGAATATCCGGAAGAATTTGCCTGAACCGCGGGACGCGGATCAGCAGGTCGGGAACGGATATGTAAAAGCCTGCCGGGGGAAAGAATACGAAAGTGAAAAGGAATCGGAAAGAGGAGATTCAGGATATGAAAGAGGAAAGTAATGAGAAAAGTATATTGCGGGAGCTGGGGAGCTGGCTGCTGTACCTGCTGTTCGTATTGGTGTTTTCCTATGTGATCATCACCTATGTGGGACAGCGCACCCGTGTGGACGGACAGTCCATGGAGACGACACTGTACAATAACGACAATCTGCTGGTAGATAAGCTTTCTTATCGGTTCCGGGATCCGAAGCGGTTTGAGATCGTCGTATTTCCATACCAGTACAGGGAAAATACCTATTATATCAAGCGGATCATCGGACTGCCGGGAGAGACCGTGCAGGTGATTGACGGTTATGTGTATATCGACGGGGAGCAGCTTGACGAGCATTATGGAAATGAACTGATGGAGAACCCGGGGATTGCCGCGGAGCCGCTGATGCTGGAAGAGGATCAATATTTTGTCCTTGGAGACAACCGGAACCACAGCTCCGACAGCAGGGATCCCAGCGTGGGAGTGATTCGGCGGGAGAATCTGCTGGGCAGGGCCTGGATTCGAATCTGGCCTTTTGAGCGGTTTGGAGCGATCAAGCATGAATAAGAAGATCGCAGAAATCAGAAAAGAACTGGAACAGGCACAAAAAGAGGAACGAAGCAGGCTTCTGGAGCAATATGCCTCCGACACAAGGGCCGGGGTAAAAAGCCTTCTGGAAAAATACCGTAAGCAGGAGGAAAAGCTCTCTGCGGAGCGGAAACGGATGGAGGCAATGCGGGAATTTGAACGGCAGTATGCACATTGTACATATATCTGCGGGATTGATGAGGCTGGGAGAGGCCCGCTGGCAGGCCCGGTGGCGGCCGCGGCGGTGATTCTTCCAAAGGACTGCGAGATCCTGTATCTGAACGATTCCAAGAAGCTGTCCCCAAAACGCCGGGAAGCATTATATGATGAGATCCTGGAAAAGGCCGTTGCCGCAGGCATCGGGCTGGTCGAGGCGTCCCGGATCGATGAGATCAATATCCTGCAGGCGACGTATGAAGCTATGCGTCTGGCGGTCGGGAAGCTGGGGATCGTGCCGGAGGTATTGCTGAATGACGCGGTGACGATCCCGGAGCTTGACCTGGAGCAGGTGCCTATCATCAAGGGAGATGCCAGGAGTGTCTCCATCGCCGCGGCCAGCATCCTGGCAAAGGTGACCAGGGACCGGCTGATGACAGAGTACGACAACATGTATCCTCAGTATGGGTTTGCGGTACATAAGGGATACGGTACGGCTGCCCATATAGAAGCATTGAAAACATACGGCCCGTGCCCGGTCCACCGGAACACATTTATCAAAGGGATCGTATGAAAAGCATGTTATCAGAACGCGCGCTTTATCAGAACGCGTTTGTATCGGGAACGGCATGGACGCAGGAATGATTTTCAGACAGGGGGATTATGGCACAAAACAAGCGAAAAACGGGAGCGGCCTATGAACAGGCGGCGGGATACTATCTGGAGCAGCAGGGGTATGTGATCCTCCAGTACAACTACAGGTGCCGTGTCGGGGAGATCGACCTGATCGCGCAGGATGGGGACTGCCTAGTGTTCTGCGAGGTCAAGTACCGCAGAAGCGGGAGCTGGGGGAATCCTCTGGAAGCTGTGGATGCAAGGAAGCAGTACCGGATCTCCCGGTGCGCCCGGTATTATATGATGGAAAAACGGCTGGGAGACATTCCCTGCAGGTATGATGTGATCGGAATCGAAGGTTCCCGGATCACGCTGATCAAAAATGCCTTTGAGGGCGGTTCATAAAAGAAAGGAAACCGGATGAGTTTAGGTATAAGATATCAGAATCAGAATAAAATATTCAGAGAAGTAGAGAAGGAAACTCCATTTTTGGAATATCCGCTGCTGGCGGATACAGGTGTCGTGAGGCATGGGTTCTCCACCCGCCTTGGGGGAGTCAGCGAAGGCTGCTTTTCCTCCCTGAATCTGGGCTTCCACCGGGGGGACCGGGAAGAAGCGGTGCAGGAAAATTTCCGGCGGATCGCGGCTTCCATGGGGGTGCGTTGTGAGGATATGGTCCTGTCCCGGCAGACCCACACCACCAATGTATGGGTGGTGACAGAGGAGGACCGGGGGATGGGGATGACCTGTTCCATGGAATACAGCAAACGGGCATCCGAAAATCCTGGCCGCAGTGCTTCCGGGGGCTTTCAGCTGGAGGCAAACGGGAAGCTGGAAGGGGTGGACGGCCTGGTGACGAATATTCCGGGAATCTGTCTGGTCACATTTTACGCCGACTGTGTGCCGCTGTTTTTTGTAGATCCGGTCAAAAAGGTGATCGGGCTGAGCCACTCCGGATGGCGGGGCACCGTGGGAAAGATCGGCAGAGTGACGGTAGAGCTGATGCAGCAGCAGTACGGCTGTGAACCTTGCGATATCCTGGCTGCTGTGGGCCCTTCTGTCTGCAGGGACTGTTATGAGGTCAGCGGGGATGTGATCGAGCGGTTCCGGGAAAGCTTTGCGGAAAAGTATTGGAAAGACCTGTTCTATCAGAAGGAAAACGGAAAATACCAGCTGGATCTGTGGAAGGCGAATGAGATCATCTTTGCGGAGGCCGGGATCCTTCCGGAGCATACGGCAGTGACGAATGTATGTACGCACTGCAACAGCGAGATATTATATTCCCACCGGACGGCCGGAAATGAGCGGGGGAGCCTGGCAGCATTTTTGGCATTGTACTGAGCGACAGATATGTCATTCAGTATCATATGACGCGAACAGCCGCAAGAGGAATTATGCCGCTTTGCGGCTGCGGATGGTACCTGGCAGAAGGGAGGCGGACTATGGATTCTACAGTTGTGGACTCTACGGTGGAGATCCTGCAGGAATCAGCCGAACAATCGGCAGAAAAGGTACAGACACAGATGAATGATTTCGTTGTTTTTATCCAGGAACACATTCCTAATTTTATCGAATTTGGAATCCGGCTGCTGATTGCAGTCCTGATCTTTTCCGTGGGACGGCTTTTGATCAAATGGATCCGCAAACGGATCCGGAATTCTCTGAATCGGTCAAGCGCGGATGCGGGATTGACCCAGTTTACGGATTCTTTTTTGAAAATATCCCTTTATATCGTTCTGATTTTGATTGTCGCGGCCAATCTGGGGATTGAGATCTCATCGATCTCTATGCTGTTTGCGTCGGCAGGCGTGGGAATCTCCCTGTCGCTGCAGCAGACGCTGTCCAACTTTGCGGGCGGCGTGCTGATTTTGCTGCTCAAGCCCTTTGTGGTGGGAGACTATATCATCGAAGACACCAACAAGGATGAGGGAACAGTCAAGGAAATCCAGACCTTTTATACAAAGCTGACCACGGTGGACAATAAAACCATTGTGATCCCCAATGGGATCCTGGCAAACAACAGCCTGACCAATGTGACGGCAAAGGCTGAGCGGCAGCTGGATCTGCGGATCGGAATCTCCTACGATTCCGACCTGAAAAAGGCAAAGCAGCTGCTGGAACAGATGCTCAAGGAAATTCCCAGCATTATGCAGGATGAGAACCTTTACGTATTCGTGGATTCCCTTGGCGAGAGCTCGGTGGTGCTTGGCATCCGGGGATGGGTGAAAACAGACGAGTACTGGACCACACGGTGGGATCTGCTGGAGCGGATCAAGCTGACCTTTGATGAGGAAGGAATCGTGATCCCATACAACCAGCTTACGGTCCATCTGGATGAAAAGGCTGAATCCGGTTCTCATGCCTGAGCGGAACTGCGGAAGATTCGAGATGCTATGAAAAGTCATTGTTATTGTTCATACCTTGACCGGGCACTCACAGTAACAAGATATTTTGATTTTTTCAGAATTTTTGAAAAAAGTAGTTGAAATTTGTATAAAAAGTAGTTATAATAGTAAAGGTTCGTTTGTTGAGCCTTGCCGAAATAGCTCAGTTGGTAGAGCACTTCACTCGTAATGAAGGGGGCGTCGGTTCGAGTCCGATTTTCGGCTTTTTCCGGAGAAGCTTTTTCTGCGTTTCCGGAAAACTCCTTTGTATTATTTTGAATCAGTATTTTGAAAAAGCATTTCCAATATCAGGAAATGCTTTTTTATTTACAGACATGTAGAAATCAGCAGGCAGTTGCTTACAGGCTTTGCTTGATGAATCACTGGAAAAATCAAAAAAGTGCTTGACAACTATCAAATGTTAGATTATACTAACCAATGTAAGTGATCAGATTAATCCATTACAGAAAGAAGATGAGTGATGATGCCTTTATCAATGGTGAAGCAGGGGGTGCCGAACAGGATACACAGGATCGGCGGAAAGGAAGATACGAGACGTTTCATTGAGAACCTTGGGTTTGTAGCCGGAGCGGAGGTGACAGTCGTATCGGTAACAGACGGCAATATGATCGTGAATGTGAAGGATTCCCGCGTGGCGATCGGCAGAGATATGGCAAACAAGATCATGGTTGTATGAAAGCCGTGTAAAGGATTGTATGAAAAAAGAGATCAGGAGGAGAAGAGGTCATGACATTGAGAGAAGTTCCATGCGGCCAGACTGTAAAAGTCGCGAAGCTGACCGGAGAAGGGCCGGTCAAGAGACGGATCATGGACATGGGGATTACAAAGGGAGTTCAGGTTTTTGTAAGAAAGGTTGCCCCCTTGGGAGATCCGGTGGAGATTACAGTAAGGGGATATGAATTATCTGTCCGCAAGGCGGACGCGGAGATGATCGTTGTGGAGTAGTCTTATTTTTTGAACA
Organism: Schaedlerella sp.; assembly: GCF_056796775.1. Lineage (NCBI taxonomy): Bacteria > Bacillati > Bacillota > Clostridia > Lachnospirales > Lachnospiraceae > Schaedlerella > Schaedlerella sp. The sequence continues at coordinate 64,481 of NZ_JBQIKP010000007.1, read as the reverse complement.
GTGGTTAGTTAATACTAATTTTCAATAGATAAAACTGTACAAAGATAGCTGTCGCTAAATCATTTATTAGAGAATCAGTAGGAGGAAGGAAACAATGGCGATTAAAATTGCTTTGGCGGGAAATCCGAACAGCGGAAAGACCACATTATTTAATGCGTTGACCGGATCCAACCAGTTTGTCGGAAACTGGCCTGGGGTTACGGTAGAGAAGAAGGAAGGAAAACTGAAAGGGAAAAAAGATGTGATCATCATGGATCTTCCGGGAATCTACTCTTTATCTCCCTATACCCTGGAGGAAGTGGTCGCGAGAAATTATCTGATCAATGAAAAGCCGGATGCGATCCTGAATATCGTGGACGGGACCAATATCGAACGGAACCTGTATCTGAGCACGCAGCTGATGGAGCTGGGGATCCCGGTGGTTATGGCAGTCAACATGATGGATCTGGTGGAGAAGAACGGCGACAGGATCCATGTGGAAAAGCTGGCAAAGAAACTGGGCTGTGAGGTGGTGGAAATCTCCGCGCTGAAAGGCAGCGGAATCCAGGCCGCGGCAGACAGGGCGGTCCTCGTAGCATCCGCGAAGAAGCCGTCTGTGCCGGTACATGCCTTTGCGCAAAATGTGGAGGCGGTGCTTTCTTCGGTAGAAAGCAAACTGGGAGCCGAAGTGCCGGATGCGCAAAAACGATTTTTTGCAGTGAAATTACTGGAAAAAGATGATAAAATAGTAGAGCAGATGCAAAGCGTACCGGATATTTCCGCTGAGATCGCGCAGATTGAAGAAGAGATGGATGATGATACGGAAAGCATTATCACCAATGAGCGGTATACGTATATTTCTTCCATTATCGGGGAATGCTGTACCAAGCATGCGGCGGGCGGCGAGCTGACGACTTCCGATAAGATTGACCGTATTGTGACCAACCGTTTTCTGGCGCTTCCGATCTTCGGCCTGATCATGTTTGCGGTATACTATGTGTCGGTTACAACCGTGGGAGCATTTGTGACAGACTGGACGAATGATGTGCTGTTCGGTGAGATTATCCCGCCTGCGATCGAAGGTGTGCTGACGGCTTTGAACTGCGCGGACTGGCTGCAGGGGCTGATCCTGGACGGGATCGTGGCCGGTGTAGGCGGCGTCCTTGGATTCGTTCCCCAGATGCTGGTATTGTTTTTATTTCTGGCATTTCTGGAAAGCTGCGGGTACATGGCAAGGGTTGCCTTTATCATGGACCGGATCTTCCGCAAATTCGGCCTTTCTGGAAAATCCTTCATCCCTATGCTGATCGGATCGGGCTGCGGGGTTCCGGGAATCATGGCTTCCCGTACCATTGAAAATGACCGGGACCGGAAGATGACGGTCATTACCACCACATTTATTCCCTGCGGGGCAAAGATGCCGATCATTGCCCTGATCGCCGGGGCGTTGTTCGGCGGGGCAGCCTGGGTAGCGCCGAGTGCGTACTTTCTCGGGGTTGCGGCTGTAATCTGCTCCGGGATCATTTTGAAAAAGACAAGGATGTTCGCGGGAGATCCGGCACCCTTCGTGATGGAACTTCCGGCCTATCATATGCCCACCCCGGGCAATGTGCTGCGGAGCATGTGGGAGCGTGGCTGGTCCTTCATTAAAAAGGCCGGAACCATCATCCTGCTTTCTGCGATCGCAGTATGGTTTGCATCATACTTTGGATGGGTAGACGGGCAGTTTAGGATGCTGGACGGCATGGAACTGGATCACAGCATTCTGGCTTCTATCGGAAACCTGTTCGCGTGGATCTTCGTACCTCTGGGATGGGGAGACTGGAGAGCGGCAGTGGCAGCCATCACAGGGCTGGTAGCCAAGGAAAATGTAGTCGGAACATTCGGGATCCTCTATGGACTGGAAGAGGTGGCGGAAGACGGCGCGGAGATTTGGAGCACCCTTGCGGGAAGCATGTCCGCCCTTGCAGGATATTCCTTCCTGGTGTTCAATCTGCTCTGCGCTCCCTGCTTTGCGGCAATGGGAGCCATCAAGCGGGAGATGAACAACGCAAAATGGTTCTGGTTCGCAATCGGTTACCAGTGCCTGCTGGCTTATGCTGTGGCGCTCTGCGTATACCAGATCGGTATGCTCGTGACAGGCGGAGGCTTCGGAATCTTTACGATCATCGCATTTGTCCTGACGGCAGGTTTTGTCTATCTGCTTTTTAGACCGTACCGGGAAAGCGTTTCGCTGCATGTGAATCTGCGGAAGGCAGCGGGAGCAAGATAGAAGTACAAGGATAGAAGCACAGGATTGGCTGCTGTCTGTTTCGGACAGCAGCGTATGCGGAAAATCTGTCGGCGACAGGTTTTCTGCATTGTAAATTGGATTAAAATCATAGGAGAGGATGCATATGGGAACTGTTTTGGTCGGTCTGATCCTGGCTGGGATTGTGGCACTGATCATCCGAAGCATGATCTGCGATAAGAAAAATGGGAAATCCATCCACTGCGGCGGAGATTGCAAATACTGCGGCGGTCATTGCGGGCACAGTGAGACAGAGCGTTAGAATATGAAGAAGTCCTTATGGAGCTGAGAAACATGCTCCATAAGGACTTTTTTTCATACTGCCTTTGATGGATCAAACAGAACTCCGCTGCATTACAGCTTCAGGTTTTTGAACAGATCTCCAAGGCTGGTTCCGATATTCTCGGACTTTGGAATCTCGACCTTTTCCGAAACATCCTCCGCGGCGGTCTCCAGGGCCTTCATGCTCAGGCTGATCTTGCCTTCCTTGATCCCGATGACCTTGACCTTGACCTCGTCGCCCACCTTCAGCACATCGGACGGAGTCTTTACCCGCTTTTGGGAAATCTGGGATACATGTACCAAGCCGGAAAGATTGTTCTCCAGCTTGATGAACGCACCGTAATTCTGCAGCGTCTCCACAACACCGTCCATGACCGTGCCTACCTTGACGCTGGCGATCTGATCCTGGCGCGCTTTCTTTTCTTTTGCCCTTAAAATATCACGGGCGGAGAGTACAAGGCGGTTGTTCGCCTGGTCTGCGTCGATGACATGGACCTCGATCTCCTTGAGCAGGTAGTCCTCCAGATCCTCCACATAGGACAGGGACAGCTTGGAAGCGGGGACGAATCCGCGCAGGCCTTCCACCATGGCGATGACGCCGCCGTTAACAACACCTTCTATCTTTACCGGGAGGACGGTCTTCTCTTCCATATACTTCTTGACCAGATTCCAGGGGTTGGCATCATCCAGATGTTCCTCATAGTCTGCCATGCTCTCGGCAGGTGCTTCTGCGGCCTGAGCTGCCTCTTCGGCAGCACCGCCGTTCACGGCTTCCTCGGGCTGTACATTTTCAGGGGTCATTTCTTCGGTTTTTAATTCTTCATTCATGGTTACACCTCAACGTATCTTTCTATAATTTGTAATATCTATGGCACAAGTATAACATATGTTTGACTAAAAAAACAACTAATCTTGCAAATTCAAGTGACGAAATTCAAAAATAATGTTACACTGTTAGATAAAGGCTGTGAAAAGTAATAGAAAGGCTTGGTACAATTTATGGAAAAAGGTGTAATCAACAACAAGATCTATGTGGTAGGGCACAAGAACCCGGATACGGACTCCGTCTGTTCTGCCATCGCCTATGCCCAGCTTCGGACGGAGCTGACCGGAGAGCGGCATAACGCGAGGCGGGCAGGGCAGCTGAATGAAGAGACCCAGTATGTGCTGGATTATTTCAACGTAAAGGCCCCCGCACTGCTGACAGACCTGCGGGTGCAGGTGAAGGATGTGGCCATGCGCGAGGTGGAAGGGATGCGCGGTTCGGTCTCCATCAAGTCCGCATGGGCCAGGATGAAGGAGGAGAATCTGAAAACCCTTCCGGTGACGAGGGACGGCAAGCTGGAGGGGTTGATCACCATCGGAGATATCGCAACCTCCTACATGGATGTGTATGACAGCACGATCCTTGCAACCTCCCGGACCCAGTACCGCAACATCGCCACCTGCATTGAGGGGGAGATCGTCACGGGAAATCCGCACAGCTATATGTCCAACGGTAAGGTGGGGATCGTGGCCTCCAGCCGGAAGCTGATGGCGGAGTTTGTGGAGCCGGAAGACCTGGTGATCCTGGGCAACCGGAAGGAGGTACAGCAGATGGCCATTGACATGGGGGTCAGCTGTATGATCGTTTCCACCGGAGCGGAGCTGGACGAAGGTATCCTGGAGCAGGCCAAAGAGAAGGAGATCGTGATCATCACCACGGAACAGGACACATTTACCGTGGCGAGGCTGATCAACCAGAGCATTCCGATCCGGCATTTTATGAGCGGCAAGGACGGGCTGGTCTCCTTTAAGATGCGGGATTATGTGGATGATGTCAAGGAAGTCATGATGAGGAACCGTTTCCGCGATTTTCCGGTGCTGGACAATAAGGGCAAATTCCTTGGATTCATTTCCAGACGGAGACTTTTAAACTGCCGGAAGAAGCAGGTGATCCTGGTGGACCACAATGAAAAGAGCCAGGCAGTCAACGGGATCGAACAGGCGGATGTGCTGGAGATCATTGACCACCACAGACTGAGCAGCATTGAGACCATGGGGCCGGTCTTTTTCCGTAACCAGCCGGTAGGATGTACGGCAACCATCGTGTACCAGATGTACCAGGAGAATGGCGTGAAGGTATCCGCTACCATTGCCGGGCTTCTGTGCGCGGCCATTATTTCGGATACCCTGATGTTTCGGTCTCCCACCTGCACTCCGCTGGATGAGCAGTCCGCAAGGCAGCTTGCGGAGCTGGCAGAGGTAGATATCGAGATGCTGGCCCAGGCCATGTTCCGCGCAGGCAGCAACCTGAAAGGAAAGACGGCGGAGGAGATCTGCTTTTTGGATTTCAAGCAGTTTACGGTCAACGACATGGTATTCGGTGTGGGGCAGGTGAACTCCATGAGCGAAGAGGAGCTCTCGGAGATCAAGGAAAAGGTCATGCCGCATCTGGAAAAGGCAAGGACCAACCACAGTCTGAATATGATCTTTTTCATGCTGACTAACATTATCACGGAATCCTCCGAGCTACTCTGCGCCGGGCCGGAAGCCAGAGAGAAGCTGATCAACGCCTTCGACCTGCGCGCGGAGATGGAGGAGCTGCATTTAAAGGGAGTCGTATCCAGGAAAAAGCAGCTGGTACCCGCTCTGGTGGAAGCGCTGCAGCAGTAGTGATACATAAACAGAACGTTACTGTTCATACAGTACCCTGGGTATCCGCCAGGGGGGTGTATTCTATATTATAGAAGGAATGGATTTATGGGCAAGCAAATATGGAAGCCGGGGAATATGCTGTATCCTCTTCCGGCTGTGATGGTGAGCACAGGGGATACAAAAGGAAACACCAATATACTGACCATAGCCTGGACCGGGACTGTCTGCACCAATCCTGCCATGGCATATATCTCCGTGCGTCCGGAGCGCTATTCTTACGGAATGCTGCGGGAAACCGGGGAATTTGTCATCAACCTGACCACGGAGAAACTGGCATGGGCCGCGGATTACTGCGGCGTCCGGTCGGGCCGGGACGTGGACAAGTGGAAGGAGACAAGGCTCCACAGTGGGAAGGCAGAGGCGCTTGACTTTGCGCCCCTGATCCGGGAATCCCCGGTGAATCTGGAATGCCGGGTAACGGAGGTGAAGGAGCTGGGCAGCCACCATATGTTTCTGGCGGAAGTGAAGGCGGTCCATGCAGACGAAGCTTATCTGGACAAAAGCGGACGCCTGGAGCTGAACCGTGCCGGACTGCTGGTGTATTCCCACGGGGAATATCTGGCGGCCGGGAAAAAGCTGGGCACCTTCGGCTACAGCGTGAAAAAGAAGGCGCCGGAGCAGAAGCGGGCCGTCCAAAGGAAAAAAGCGACAGCGCATAAGAAGAGAACGGAACATAAGAAAACATCCAATCGGAAAGCAACATAATTGCATATTTTTGCACGGATTTTATATGGATTTCAACAGTAGGGACATCTATAATAAAATCTGAGGAAACAAACCAGAAAGTGAGGACTTTGATGATCATGAAAGAAAAATTGCTGAAAAAATTTGCGGAACTCTTTGGAAATGCGGACGGAGTCGGCTTTTATTTTTCTCCGGGGCGTGTCAATCTGATCGGAGAGCATACGGATTATAACGGAGGACATGTATTTCCATGCGCGCTGACGATTGGTACATACGGCATTGCGCGGAAGCGTACGGACCGCAAAATCCATTTTTACTCGATGAATCTGGATCGTTTCGGGGTTGTAGAAGCTTCTCTGGATGAATTGATCAATAAAGATGCTTACGGCTGGGCAAATTATCCTCTCGGCGTGGTGTGGGCATTTCAGGAAAAGGGCCATACGCTGGATACCGGCTTTGATATGGTGATCTGGGGCAACATTCCCAACGGAAGCGGACTTTCGTCCTCTGCGTCTCTGGAGGTGCTGACCGGCGTGATCCTCAGCAGCCTGTATCACATCACCGATCTGAGTATGGTAGATATCGCGCTGATCGGTCAGTATTCGGAAAATCATTTCAACGGCTGCAACTGCGGGATCATGGATCAGTTTGCGGTGGCCATGGGAAAGAAGGACAATGCTATCTTCCTGGATACCAGCACCCTGCATTATGAGTATGCGCCTGTCAAGCTAAAAGATGCGCGGATCGTCATTGTGAACAGCAAGGTGAAGCACAGCCTGGTGGATTCTGCGTACAACGACCGCCGTCAGGAATGTACGGACGCGCTTGCCGCATTGAAGACGGTTGCGGACATCAAGACGCTGGGCGACCTGACCGTAGAGGAATTTGAGAAATATAAGCATGTTCTGACCGATCCGATCCTGGAAAAGAGGGCAAGGCATGCGGTTGCGGAGAACCAGCGCACCATTGAGGCGGTTGCCGCATTGAAGGCGGACAACATCGCGCGGTTCGGAGAGCTGATGAACCAGTCTCATGTATCCCTGCGGGATGACTATGAGGTTTCCTGTGAGGAGATCGATATTCTGGTAGATCTGGCCTGGAAGATTCCCGGCGTGATCGGATCCAGAATTACCGGAGGCGGCTTCGGCGGCTGCACCGTGAGCATTGTGGAAAATGACGCGGTAGATGATTTCATCCGTTCCATCGGAGCTTCCTACAAGGAAAAGGTGGGACACGAGGCGGAATTTTATACCGTAGATATCGGGGAAGGCGCAGGCGAACTGAAATAACTTACAGATTGGAGAACGGTATGATGAAATTATATGAAAATATCAAAAAGCTGGTTCAATACGGAATTAACACCGGGCTGACCCCGGAATGTGAACGGATCTATACAACGAATCTTCTTCTGGACCTCTTTCAGGAGAATGATTATGAGGACAGCACCTGCGATCTGTCCAAGATTGTTCTGGAGGATGTTTTAAAGGAACTCCTGGACGAAGCATGCAGCCGCGGGATCATTGAGGACAGCGTGGTACACCGGGATCTTTTTGACACAAAGCTGATGAACTGCCTGATGCCCCGCCCGGCTCAGGTACAGAAAAGCTTCTGGGAGGACTATGCCGTTTCCCCGGAGCATGCGACGGAAAAGTATTACAAGTTCAGCCAGGACAGCGATTATATCCGCCGCTACCGTATCAAAAAGGACCGGAAGTGGACGGTGGATACGGACTACGGCACACTGGACATCACCATCAATCTGTCCAAGCCGGAAAAGGACCCGAAGGCAATAGCCGCTGCCAGGAACGCAAAGAATTCCGCCTATCCGAAATGCCAGCTCTGTATGGAAAATGAAGGCTACGCGGGACGCGCCAACCACCCGGCCAGGGAGAATCACCGGATCATCCCGATCACCATCAACGAGTCCGCCTGGGGCTTCCAGTATTCGCCTTATGTATATTACAACGAGCACTGCATCGTATTCAACGGGGAGCATACTCCCATGAAGATCGACCGTGCCGCGTTTATTAAATTATTTGATTTTGTAAAGCAGTTCCCCCATTATTTCCTGGGATCCAACGCGGACCTTCCCATTGTGGGAGGCTCCATCCTGAGCCATGACCATTTCCAGGGCGGGCATTATACCTTTGCCATGGCAAAGGCGCCTGTGGTGGAAAGCTTCACGGTAAAGGGATATGAGGACGTGACGGCAGGCATTGTAAAATGGCCCCTTTCCGTGATCCGTCTGCAGTGCGCCGACGAGACCCGGATCATTGATCTGGCGGAGTACATCCTGAAGGCATGGAGAGACTATACGGACGAGGCGGCGTTTATCTTCGCGGAGACGGAAGGACAGCCCCACAATACGATTACGCCGATCGCGCGGAAGCGGGGAGAACTGTATGAATTGGATTTGACGCTGCGAAACAACATCACTACGGAGGAGCATCCCCTGGGAGTCTATCATCCCCATGGGAAGCTGCATCATATCAAGAAGGAGAATATCGGCCTGATTGAGGTCATGGGCCTTGCCGTGCTTCCGGCGCGGCTGAAGGGAGAACTGGAGCTTTTAAAGGAATATATCCTGGAAGGAAAAGACATCCGCTCGGAGGAAAGCATTGAGAAGCATGCGGACTGGGTGGAGGGATTTTTGCCACAGTATCCGGACGTGAACGCGGAAAACATAGAGGAGATACTTCAGAAAGAGGTGGGAAAGGTATTCTGCCAGGTATTGGAGGATGCCGGTGTATACAAATATACGCCGGAAGGGCTGGAAGCATTCCGCAGATTTATCGGAACGCTTTAAAGATATAGAATGCTTGCAGGAACGGTTTGTGCCAAAAAACGTTTCGCTCCGTATGGAATCATTGCAATCATGCCGATATATAAATGTGGTTTGATTCATATGGTATATGGAATGAATGGCAAGTCTAAGAGGATTCGTATGAGTTATCGTAACCTGGAAGCAGAACAGCTAGTTCCGCTGCGAGATGCATTGGAGGAGTTGATGTTATTCCTGTATAATTGGCAGGATTGCGGTGTTCCGCACTTTTACCGCTATCTTGATTTTATGAAGAATAACATTGAGACCTGCATCTGTACACGGGAGGATCAGGGAGAGGGATTGATCTATCTCAGGATGCTCCTGCAGCGGGACTGGGATAAGGCGAATGATGAATATGTGGGAATTCCGTCCTGCGTGTTGTTCCAGGAAGGCCAGAGGGAACTGTTTCTGCAGTATCTTGGTCTGTTGGATGAGGTGGGAAGTTATTTTATTTTGGATACAGATTAAAAAATAGAATGAGTGAAAACCAGGAGTTCAGAAAAACTCTAAAAGGGCCGGCCCGTTTTCAGCTGCTTTCAGCGGAGGGTCGGTCTTTTTCTGCGTTGCTTTTCGGTTACTGTTCACGGTGCCTTGCGCTCTGCCACAAGACATCCGTCCAGTAAAATAGCGGCTGCAGGCATCCAGCCCTCGCCGTCAGGCGACTTTTCAATGGCTGGATGCGTTACAGTTCGCGGCCGGTCAGGCCGTGAACTGTAACCCTTTGTTACATGTCACACACTGACCAATCACTACGCTGATTGGTCAGGAGGATGCACATAAAAGCTGGGATTCAGGCCGTCCATTGCCGCAGGCAATTTAAAATGACGGTCTGAGTTACAGGGCACGCCTGGTCAAGGTGTGACCTGTAACAACCCTTTTCGTGAATCGTAACGAAAACCCTGCTTTCAGCCTTGCCGTTGTATACAAATTATGGTAAGATAGTGGGCAGAGATTTTGAGAGTATCTATAGAGAAAGACTGAGGAGGAAACCATGGAAAACGAAGTTGTATCCAAGAATTTTATAGAGCAGGAGATTGACAGGGACCTTGCGGAGGGCGTGTATGACAAGGTGTGCACCCGGTTCCCACCGGAACCCAACGGATATCTGCATATCGGACATGCCAAGTCCATACTGTTGAATTATGGGCTGGCGCAGAAGTATCACGGAACCTTCAATATGCGTTTTGACGACACCAACCCTACCAAAGAGAAGGTGGAGTTCGTGGATTCGATCATGGAGGATATCCGCTGGCTGGGAGCGGAATGGGAGGACAGGCTGTACTTTGCGTCGGATTATTTTGATCAGATGTATGACTGTGCCATCCGGCTGATCGAAAAAGGGAAAGCCTATGTCTGCGACTTGTCTGCGGAGGAGATCCGTGCATATCGGGGCACGCTGACAGAAGCCGGAAAGGACAGTCCTTACCGGGACCGTACGGTGGAAGAGAACCTGCGGCTCTTTGAAGAGATGCGTAAAGGGGCCTATCAGGACGGGGAGAAGGTGCTCCGGGCGAAGATCGACATGGCGTCTCCTAATATCAACATGCGCGACCCTGTGATCTACCGTGTAGCGCGCATGTCCCATCACAGGACCGGAGACAAGTGGCGCATCTATCCCATGTATGATTTTGCGCACCCGATCGAGGACGCCATTGAGGGGATCACCCACTCCATCTGTACGCTGGAGTTTGAGGATCACCGCCCGCTGTATGACTGGGTGGTAAGGGAATGTGAATTTAAAAATCCGCCCCGCCAGATTGAGTTTGCCAAGCTCTATCTTACCAATGTGGTGACGGGGAAGCGGTATATCAAGAAGCTGGTGGAGGACGGCATCGTGGACGGATGGGATGACCCCCGTCTGGTGTCTATCGCGGCGCTGCGCAGGCGCGGCTTTACCCCGGAGTCCATCAAGATGTTCATCGACATGTGCGGAGTGTCAAAGGCGCAGAGCTCTGTGGATTATGCCATGCTGGAATACTGCATCCGGGAAGACTTAAAGATGAAGAAGGCCCGTATGATGGCGGTGCTGGATCCCATCAAACTGATCATAGACAACTATCCGGAGGGCGAGACGGAATATCTGGAGGTTCCCAACAACCTGGAGAATGAAGCGCTGGGTACAAGGAAGGTCCCCTTCTGCCGGGAGTTGTATATAGAGCGTGAGGACTTTATGGAGGAGCCTCCGAAGAAGTATTTCCGACTCTTCCCGGGAAATGAAGTGCGCCTCATGTCCGCGTATTTTGTAAAATGCGAAAGCTTTGTGAAGGATGGAAATGGAAATGTGACCGAGGTTCATTGTACCTATGATCCGGAGACCAAAAGCGGCAGCGGATTTAGCGGGAGAAAGGTCAAGGGGACCATCCACTGGGTGGCGGCTCCTTACGCAAAGAAAGCGGAGATCCGCCTGTATGAGAATCTGGTGGACGAGGAGAAGGGCGTTTATAATAAGGAGGACGGATCTCTGAATCTGAATCCGGATTCCCTCACGGTTTTGAAGGACTGTTTCGTAGAACCGGGATTTTCGGAGGCAAAGGCTTATGACAGCTTCCAGTTTGTAAGAACCGGGTATTTCTGCATTGACGCAAAGGATTCCGCTCCGGACGCGCTGGTATTTAACCGGATCGTATCCCTGAAGAGTTCGTTTAAGCTGCCGAAGTAAGATTAGGAGTTGTAGAAAAAGATGAATGATCTGGCGATCAGTCTGGACGGAACGTCGAAGACCCCGCTGTATGAGCAGATCTACCGCTATATCAAGCATGAGATCCAGACCGGAGGGATCAAAAGCGGGGATAAGCTGCCCTCCACCCGTGCATTGTGCCGGTATCTGGATGTCAGCAGGAGTACGGTGGAGCTTGCCTATGAGCAGCTCATATCCGAGGGCTATCTGGAATCGGAAGCCTGCCGGGGCTTCTTTGCCGCGGATGTGGAGGGCTTATATCAGCTGGAGCGCCCCAGCCCCGCGCATCCGGAGATTGACGGACAAAAAAAGAATTTTTATCCCTATGATTTTACGCCCAACGGCGTGGATCTGAACAGCTTTCCCTACAATGCCTGGAGGAAGCTTTCCAAGGAAAGCCTGCTGGACGACCAGGCGGAGCTGTTCCGTCTGGGAAGTCCCCAGGGGGAATACGGGCTGCGCAGCGCCATCTGCAGTTATCTCCATCAGGCCAGAGGAGTCAACTGCGGACCGGAGCAGCTCATCATCGGGGCCGGCAATGACTATCTTTTGATGCTGCTTGCGACAGTGATTGGGCAGGACCATAAGGTGGCCTTCGAAAATCCCACATACCGGCAGGCTTACCGATTGTTTGAAAACCTGTCCTTCCGGATCTGTACGGTGGATATGGATGAAAAAGGGATGAACGCGCAGAAGCTGGAAGAGTCCGGCGCGGATATTGCGTTTGTGATGCCCTCCCACCAGTATCCTCTGGGGATCGTGATGCCGATCCGGCGCCGCATGGAGCTGCTGCGCTGGGCAGGGAAGCAGGAAGGGCGATACATCATTGAGGATGACTACGACAGCGAGTTCCGGTATAAGGGAAAGCCGGTGCCCGCTCTCCAGGGGTATGACAGTCGGGAAAAGGTGATCTATATCGGGACATTTTCCAAGGCCATCGCGCCTGCCATCCGTATGAGCTACCTGGTCCTGCCCCGGCCTCTTTTGAAACGCTATCAGGAGAAAAGCGGATTTTTAAACTCCACGGTATCCAAGGTGGATCAGCTGATCCTGAAAAAATTCATTGAAGAGGGGTATTTTGAGCGGCATCTGAATAAGACCCGGGCACTGTATAAGAGCAGGCATGATACGCTCCTTTCCTGCCTAAAGAGCAGACTTTGCCGGACCGGAGGGGATATGCGGCAGGGGATTCGTCCGGGAAATGCCTGCAAAAACGAAGGCCCGTTGTTTCGGATTTCTGGGGAGCATGCAGGAGTCCATCTTCTGCTCCATGTTCTGAACGGCATGACGGAGGAGGAACTGATCGGGCGGGCGGAAAAAAGGGGTGTACGGGTGTACGGACTTTCCGAGTATGATGTCGAGCCGCGGCCGGACGCGCCTGCAACGATCCTGCTGGGCTATGCGAACATGAGCGAGGAAAAGATCGTAGAAGCTGTGCGGATCCTGGAAGAAGAATGGATATGACAGCTTGCGTGCCGAATTGTTTTCCGCGGTATGGAATGCGGCTCAAAAAAAGATTGTGATGAAAAAAGATTGTAATTATGATTAAAAAGTATTAGAATAGTAAATGATTTAGTCACGGTAGGGAAGAAAGGAGAGCTCTGTTTTGAAAAAGAATTTTAAATGGCTGACAGCCCTTGCTGTTGCGGGTACCGTAATCGGACTGATAATTGCTTATTTTATGCGGAAAAACGATGAGATATCTGATTTTGATGAGGACGATTTTGATGAGGACGATGATTTTGACCTGGACGGAGACTTAAAGCCTGTTTCCGAAAGGGAATATGTTCCGCTGAACAAAGCGGCCGACATTGCGGCGCGTAAAGCGGAGACCGAAGCAGAAGAGAACGGTGATAAGGCCCGCGGGGACGCTTCCGGCGAGAAGGAGACGCCTGCGGCAGAAGAGTCCAGAGACCAGGAAGAAGCGGCCGAAGAGGATGCTTCTGAGAAGGTACAGATCTGACATGATTGATGAGATCCCTGAGAGCCTTTGCTCCAAGGGATTTTATCTGTTTTTGCGCAGAGTTGGAATTTCTTGTGGTCCGCAATGAAAGGATGTTTTATGGAGTACAATATTGCCGTAAAGGCAGGGAAAAAAGCAAAAAAGGGCGTGCTGCGCGTGATATTCAGCCGGACCGCGCTGATCCTGCTGCTGATCCTTCTGCAGCTGGCAACCTTTGCCGGACTGCTCACGATCCTGAAGGATTATATGGTCTATATTTATGGCGTGATTCTGGTAGTGCAGGCAGGTGTGATCATCTACATTATGAATGAGCAGACCTGTCCTGAATTCACCCGGACATGGATCCTTCTGATCCTGATCTTTCCAGTGTTCGGATGTGCCTTTTATGTCTACGCGAAGCTGGAGCTGGGCACCCATTTTGTGGGAGAGCAGCTGAAAAAGCGGCAGATGGAGACGTGGCCGTATCTCAATCAAAAAAAGAGTATCCTGGAGGATCTGCGTTCCAGCAAGCCGGCCAACGCCAATCTGGCCCATTATATGAACCGGTCGCTTCATTTCCCGGTATACCGCAATACAAAGGCGACTTATTTCAGCTGCGGGGAGGAAAAATTTCCGGCTCTGATCGAACAGATGAAGCAGGCGAAGAGATTTATCTTTCTCGAATATTTTATTGTAGCCGAGGGATATATGTGGGGCTCGATCCTGAAGGTTCTCAAGGAGAAGGCGGCACAGGGACTGGATGTGCGTTTTATGTACGACGGCATGTGCAGTATCTCGCTCCTTCCCTATAATTATCCGAAAATGATCGAAAAATACGGAATCCGCTGCAAGATGTTCAGTCCCATCCGCCCGGTGCTTACTACTGCGCAGAATAACCGGGATCACCGGAAGATCTGTGTCATAGACGGAAAAGTCGGGTTTACCGGGGGGATCAACCTGGGGGACGAGTACATCAACCGGCAGGAGAGGTTCGGTTACTGGAAGGATACCGCAGTTATGCTGGAGGGAGACGCGGTGCAGAGCCTGACTATGCTGTTTCTGCAGATGTGGAACGTGACGGAGCGTAAGCCGGAGCATTATGGACGGTATCTCACGAAGCCGGCGGGGAAGCTTCGCCGGGAGCTGGGCTTTGTGATGCCTTACGGGGACAGTCCCTTTGACCACGAGGATGTGGGAGAGGAGGTGTACTGCCATATTCTGAACCATGCGAAAAAATATGTACATATCATGACCCCGTATCTGATCCTGGACAGCAAGATGATGGATGCGCTCTGCCGGGCGGCAAAGAGCGGGATCGATGTGAAGATCATCATGCCGGGGATTCCGGATAAGAAGTATGCGTTTGCTCTGGCAAAGACCTACTATAAAGAGCTGATCAAGGCAGGGGTAAAAATCTATGAATTTACACCCGGATTTGTGCACGCCAAGATTTTTGTGTCCGACAACGACACGGCCACCATCGGGACGATCAACCTGGATTACCGGAGCCTGTACCTGCATTTTGAGTGCGGTGTCTTTCTCTACAATAATCCGGTGGTGTGGGATGTGGAGCAGGATTTCCAGAATACATTGAAGCAGTGCCGCAGGATCTGTGTGGCAGATTTAAAAAAGATCAGTCTCGGAATGAGTATCATGGGCAGGAGCCTGCGGATGATCGCGCCACTGATGTAGGGAGGTTACTGTTCACACCCTTTGGGTGCTCCAGTAACAGTATCCAGCCTATTTTAAGTCGCCTTCGGCGAGAGGCTGGATATTATGGCAAATGTTACTTTATTGACCGGACGCCGCGCAGCAGGGTGCGCGACGCCGTGTGAACAGTAACGTAGGGAGGGCTCTGTCCTGAATTTTTACAAAAAATATTTTACAGATCGGGGAAATTATAGTATAATGCTTACGGCGCTTTGGAGAAGGAGCGCTAAAAGGAGGATCTGAAATGGTTAAAGCAGTAGTTGGAGCAAACTGGGGCGATGAAGGCAAGGGCAAGATTACCGATATGCTGGGGAAGGAATCGGATATCATTGTCCGGTTTCAGGGAGGTGCCAATGCAGGGCATACGATCGTGAATGATTATGGCAAGTTTGCATTGCATACTCTGCCGTCAGGTGTGTTTTACAGCCATACAACGAGTGTGATCGGAAACGGGGTCGCGCTGGATATTCCCAGGCTGTGCGGGGAGATACAGTCTGTTGTGGACCGGGGAGTGCCGTCTCCGAAGATCTTGGTGTCCGACCGGGCGCAGATCGTGATGTCTTATCATAAGCTGTTTGACGCGTATGAGGAAGAACGTCTCGGCGGAAAGTCATTTGGCTCGACCAAGTCCGGGATCGCGCCCTTCTATTCCGATAAATTTGCGAAGATTGGCTTCCAGGTCAGCGAGCTTTATGACGAAGCGCTGCTCAGGGAAAAGTCCGTCCGTGTGGCGGAACAGAAAAATGTGTTCCTGGAGCATCTGTATCACAAACCTCTGATCGATCCGGACGCGTTATATCAGGAATTGATGGAATATAAAGAGATGATTGATCCGTATGTAGGCGATGTATCCCTGTTTTTGCACAATGCCTTAAAGGAGGGGAAGAATATCCTGCTGGAAGGACAGCTGGGTTCTTTAAAGGATCCGGACCATGGGATCTATCCGATGGTCACATCCTCGTCCACGCTGGCAGCATACGGCGCCATCGGCGCGGGGATCCCGCCCTATGAGATCAAACAGGTCATCACGGTGTGCAAGGCATACTCCAGCGCGGTAGGGGCCGGCGCATTTGTCAGTGAATTGTTCGGTGACGAGGCGGAAGAACTCAGAAGACGGGGCGGAGACGGCGGAGAGTACGGCGCAACCACAGGGCGCCCCAGAAGAGTGGGCTGGTTTGACTGTGTGGCCTCCAAATACGGATGCAGGATGCAGGGCACGACAGACGTGGCATTTACAGTGCTGGATGTGCTGGGGTATCTGGATGAGATCCCGGTCTGCGTGGGCTATGAGATCAACGGTGAGGTGACGACGGACTTCCCGGTGACATACCTGCTGGATCAGGCAAAGCCGGTGCTGAAAAAGCTGCCGGGATGGAAATGCGATATCCGGGGCATCAAAACCTATGGGGATCTTCCGGAAAACTGCAGAAAATATATTGAATTTGTAGAGGAACAGATCGGATATCCGATCCGGATGATCAGCAATGGTCCGGGAAGAGAGGATATCATATACAGATAAGGAATCGAAAAGAGGCTTCCTGCGCTTCGGCAGTCAAAAAGACTGCGGACGGAGGCAGGTGTCTTTCAGGCTGGACGGATATTCCCCTGTAAAGAGGAATGTTGTCCGGCCTTTTTTGCTTAACAGGAAGCTTTAATCTCCGCATCGGTTGAAAATAATACAGATGTTTTGTTAAGAATTGTTAGAAAAATTTAAGAATTGAGTCACTTGCTTGTCACATTTGACTGCTAAGATGATACAGAAATGAATAAAGAGGAATATTTCCGGGGGGAGGGCATATAATAGTAAAGCTGGGGTTTATGCGCACAGGAGGTAATTTATGCAGCAGAAAATGAATAGAAAATCGGAGGATACCATGATATCGATGGAAGAGTATTTGAGAAAACGGAATGTGATCAAAGGAAGAGAACCGGAAGAGCAGGAGCGCGGAAAGGATCTACATAGCAGAGGCAAGAAGGAGCCAAAAGGGGAGGAAGCCGGCAAAGGGAATAACGGACAGTGGTATTCCATGCTGGCGCTGGCAGAACTGATGCTGATCTGATCAGTCATCATCATCCCGGTGGTTGAGCCGGGCAACGAGAATACAGGCATACAGCAGCACAGGCAGTAAGATCGTGGCTGCTACCGAGATCTTTAGCAGATCGTAGGACAGCGGGCTGTCTGACAGGGCAAAGATCAGAGTGCAAAGATACAAGGCGGCCAACAGGACGGCGCCGAGCAGGGCAAGAATTTGTTTGATATGTTTCATATGGGGAATTCTCCTTTATTGGTATTCGAGCAGCGAAAAGGCTGACAGTGATCGTGTGACGATATAGTTTGAATTATATCTGAATTTGCTGGAAACTTCAATCAGAAAATGAAAAGGGCATGGACAGCATGAAGAGCTTCCGGTGCCATTTATTATGCATATAGATTAAAATAAGAGTTTACGTAAGAATAAAATTAGTATATAATGATTAAGCGATTTATTTTATGATGAAGGAGTTAAGTACGATGAGTGATAAGAGTTTATTGGAACAATGGCGGGAGATGGCTTATGACCAGAAAAAGACGAGAGAGCAGTTAAAAAGCCTGTGGGATGCGTATTTTCAGGTGGAAAAGGGCGTTTATGAAAAGCTTTTGTCCGATCCGGACACGGAAGTAAAGGGGACGGTCAGGGAACTGGCTGAAAAATATAACATGGATGTTATGACCATGGTCGGTTTTCTGGACGGCATCAATGACAGCCTGAAGGAGGCGAATCCGATCGAGACCATGGAGGAGGATACAGAGGTCAGCCTGGCCTTCGACAAGGAGAAGCTGTATAAGAATATGGTGGACGCAAGGGCAGACTGGCTCTATGAGCTGCCCCAGTGGAATGACATCTATGATGAAGAGACGAGAAAGCGTCTGTTCCTGGAGCAGAGAAAGTCCGGAACCATCCGCAAGGAAAAGAAGATCGGCCGGAATGACCCGTGTCCCTGCGGAAGCGGTAAAAAATACAAAAAGTGCTGCGGAAGAAATGTTTAAAAACAGCCGAATGATCATGATATACAAAGAATATAACACAGAAAAACGGGCATAATGATACTGACTTTTATAATAAAGGAGGAATCATGATGCCGGAATTAAAATGTACCGTACAGACATGCAGGCACAATAAGAATTTCCTGTGTGACCTGGACCGGATCCAGGTCGGCGGGAGCGATGCCAAGCAGGCCAGGGAGACCTGCTGCGACAGCTTCCAGGAAAGATCGGGAGATACGTATTCCAATGTGACAGGAGAAGCTTCTGCTTCCACGAATATCCACTGCGAGGCGAAGGATTGTATGTACAATGAAAAGTGCGAATGCCATGCCGGGAAGATCAGCGTGGAGGGAAGCAATGCCTGCCGCTGCGAATCCACGGAATGCGCGACTTTTGACTGTAAAGGCTGAACGTAGTGACCGGAAGCGTTTTTGGGCTGTGAAGAACAGCGCTGCGGGAAAATCCAGGAGAAACTCCGGATTTTCCCGTATTTTTTCCGGCTGTATAAAAGGGATAGGAAGTTACAATATGAATCAGGATATGGATCAAAAAAATGAAAACGGCGAGGCAGCGGAGCAAAAAAGCGGATATTACATAAACCGCCCCAGCTTCGGCAGCAAGGAAAAGTCCAAGCTGCGGCAGCATCTTACGCGGGAGAAGTCATTGTTTATCGTGATCGTGCTGGTGATCATCTTTTATTTTACAATGCTGCGGCTGGATGATATTTCAAAGCTTTTGTGGATGGTCGTCCGTACGATCAAGCCCATCATCTACGGACTAGCCATCGCTTATCTGCTGAATCCCATCATGAAGTTTGTGGAGCAGCATTTGAGTCAGTTTCTCAAAAAAAGATTTCCAAAATTTGAAAAGGCGCACCAGGTCAGCAGAAGCGTGGGGATCCTGGCGGCAGTCATGTTTCTGATCGCTGTGATCGTAGCGCTGTGCAACATGATGATTCCGGAGCTGTACCGGAGTATCCGGGATATGGCCGTGACGGTGCCGGGGCAGCTCAATGATGCCTTGGACTTCATTACGAAAACGCTGGCCGGGGATTCCACCCTGGAGCAGATCTTTACCCGGACGCTGCGGGAGGTGACGGATCTGCTGCAGAACTGGATGAAGACGGACATGCTGACCCAGGCCAATGTGGTCATGACAAATCTGACAGAGGGCGTTATCAATGTGGTCAGCGAGCTGTTCAATGCGATCATCGGAATTATCGTTTCGATTTATGTATTGTTCAGCAAGGAGACTTTTTCCATGCAGACAAAAAAGATCATCTATGCATTATTCCGTCCGTCCCAGGCGAACATGATCCTGCATCTGACGATCAAAAGCAACGAGATCTTCGGCGGCTTTATCATTGGAAAGATCATTGATTCCGCAATTATCGGGGTTCTGTGCTTTGTCAGTCTGTCCATACTGAAGATGCCGTATACGCTTTTGGTGAGCGTGATCGTCGGCGTGACCAATGTGATCCCCTTTTTCGGGCCTTATATCGGCGCCATACCGAGCGCCATACTGATCATGCTGTCCGACCCGAAGATGGGTATCTATTTTGCGATATTTATCCTGATCCTGCAGCAGCTGGACGGGAATATCATTGGACCCAAGATCCTGGGCAATTCCACTGGGTTATCCGCGTTCTGGGTGGTATTTTCCATCCTGCTGGGTGGCGGACTGTTCGGTTTTGTGGGGATGATCCTGGGAGTACCTACCTTTGCCGTGATCTATTATATTGTACGGATGCTGATCAACCACAGACTGGAGGAGAAGGCTCTCCCCATGGATACAAACTGCTATGATGAGTACAGCTACGTGGATTCGGACGGAACCTACGTACACTCCAATGAAAATGAACTGAGGAAAGACGAGGAAAAGAAAAATGCCGATCAGAGTGCAAAATGACCTGCCGATCAAAGAAGTCCTGGAACAGGAAAATATTTTTGTCATGGATGAATACCGGGCGGCCCATCAGGAGATCCGTCCCATCAGCATCGGGCTTTTGAACCTGATGCCTTTAAAAGAAGATACGGAGCTGCAGATCCTGCGCTCCCTGTCCAATACGCCCCTGCAGACGGATGTGACATTTGTGCGGGTGTCCAGCCATGTGTCCAAGAACACGTCCACCAGCCATATTTACAAGTTTTATGAGCCCTTTGAGGCAATCAAAAAACAAAGGTTTGACGGATTCATCATCACCGGGGCTCCGGTGGAGCAGATGCCTTTTGAGGAAGTGGATTACTGGGAGGAGTTAAAGGAGATCATGGATTGGACCGTGACCAATGTAACCTCCACCCTGCATCTGTGCTGGGGAGCTCAGGCGGGGATCTACTATCACTATGGGATCGACAAGGCTCCCCTGGCGGAAAAAAAATTCGGGATCTTCCCGCATCACGTGCGGAACCGCAAGATCCCTCTGGTGAGAGGCTTTGACGATGTGTTTTACGCGCCCCATTCCAGGCATACGGAGGTGCCCCAGGCGTTGCTGGAACAGGATGAGCGCATGATGATCCTGGCGGATTCCGAGGAGGCAGGGGTCTTTTTGTGCATGGCAAAGGAGGGACGGCAGATCTTTGTTATGGGGCATCCGGAGTATGACCGGATGACACTGGACAGCGAGTATAAACGGGATCTGGGGAAAGGGCTGGAGATTCAGATGCCGGTTAATTATTATCCGGGAAATGACCCGAACAACAAGCCGAACCTGATCTGGCGGTCGCACGCCAATAACCTGTATTCCAACTGGCTGAACTATTATGTATATCAGGTGACTCCGTATGACCTGTACGGAGCGCCGGATTTCAGCTGACTTTGCACCGTTTGAATTGTTTAGATACGGAGGAAAGGAGGAGAATAAAAATGGAGGTATTAAAGTGTATGACAGCAAAAGAGGTTCTGAATTTAATTGACTGGTTAAGAGCGCAGGGGTTCGACAATGATAAAATTGTGGATTGTATTGAGACAGTAGAAGGCAAAAGAAAAGAGCCGGAACAAAAAAAGTCGGAACAGCAGTAAGGTTCAAAAATTTTCACTGATTTTTTGTGAAATTTGCAGGTTGACGGAAATACGGATAAGTGATACACTGTTAAATACTAACCACTTTATCTAGTGGGAAGCTTGAAAATAAGTACTAAATATAGGGATTTGCAGGATTTAACAGGAGGCGCGGGGCATGATCAGTGTAGTGAAGAAGGACGGCACAAAAGAGGATTTTAATGTGCAGAAGGTTGTTGTGGCGGTGAATAAATCTGCTTACAGGGCTTTGGTCACATTTACGGACGAGGAACTGGATTTTATCTGCAGGTTTGTGGAGGACCGGGTGAAGAAGATGAATGTATCGGAGATCCGGATCGCGCAGATGCACAATGTGGTGGAGAGTGCCCTGGAGGCCGTCAATCCGGCAGTGGCGAAGAGCTACAAGGATTATCGGAATTACAAGCAGGATTTCGTACAGATGCTGGATGAGGTTTATAAAAAGAGCCAGTCTATCATGTATATCGGAGACAAGGAAAACAGCAATACGGACAGCGCGCTTGTATCCACCAAGCGCAGCCTGATTTTTAACGAACTGAATAAGGAATTATATAAAAAGTTCTTCCTGACGGTGGAGGAGATCCAGGCCATCCGGGACGGCTACATCTATATCCATGACATGTCCGCCCGGAGAGATACCATGAACTGCTGCCTGTTCGATGTGCAGAATGTCTTGAGCGGGGGCTTTGAGATGGGGAATCTCTGGTACAACGAGCCTAAGACACTGGATACGGCCTTCGACGTGATCGGAGATATCGTCTTGAGCGCGGCGAGCCAGCAGTACGGCGGCTTTACGGTGCCCAGCGTGGACGAGATCCTGGAGCCTTATGCAGAGAAGTCTCACAAGAAGCTGATCCAGAAGTACCGGGATCTGGGACTGGCAGAGGAGAAGGTCCAGGAGGTGGCATGGAAGGATCTGGAGAAGGAGATGGAGCAGGGCTTCCAGGGATGGGAGTACAAGTTCAATTCGGTTTCTTCCAGCCGGGGCGATTACCCCTTTATCACCGTGACGGCAGGCACCCGGACCAGCGAATACGGCAAGCTGGTGACTAAGACCATGCTGGAGGTGCGCAAAAAGGGACAGGGCAAGGCAGGTCATAAGAAGCCGGTGCTGTTCCCGAAGATCGTGTTCCTCTATGATGAGAAGCTGCACGGGCCGGGAGGTCCACTGGAGGACGTGTTTGAGGCCGGGATCGAATGCTCCAGCAAGACCATGTATCCCGACTGGCTGAGCCTCACCGGTGAAGGCTATGTGCCCAGCATGTACAAAAAGTACGGGAAGATCATCAGCCCCATGGGCTGCCGGGCATTTTTGTCCCCCTGGTACGAGCGGGGAGGCATGGAGCCGGCTGATGAAAAGGATACGCCGATCTTTGTGGGAAGGTTCAATATCGGCGCCATCAGCCTGCATCTTCCGATGATCTTGGCAAAGGCCAGACAGGAGAGCCGGGACTTCTTTGAGGAGCTGGACTATTATCTGAACCTGATCCGCAAGCTCCACCAGAGGACCTATGATTATCTGGGAGAGATGAAGGCCTCTACGAATCCGCTGGCTTACTGCGAAGGCGGTTTTTACGGAGGGCATCTGGGATTGTATGACAAGATCAAGCCGCTGCTGAGATCAGCCACCGCATCCTTTGGGATCACGGCCTTGAATGAGCTGCAGCAGCTTTACAATAAAAAATCTATTGCGGAGGACGGAGCCTTTGCGCTGGAAACCCTGCGGTATATCAATGAGAGGGTGACGGAGTTCAAGAAGGAGGACGGGCATCTTTATGCCATCTACGGAACTCCGGCAGAGAATCTGTGCGGCGTGCAGGTACACCAGTTCCGAAAGAAATACGGGATCATTGAAAATGTATCGGACCGGGAGTATGTGAGCAACAGCTTCCACTGCCATGTCAGCGAGGAACTTACCCCCATCGAGAAGCAGAATCTGGAGGGGCGCTTCTGGAACTTAAGCAACGGCGGCAAGATCCAGTATGTGAAGTATCCGGTCAGCTACAATAAAGAGGCCATCCGCGCCCTGGTCCGCAGAGCCATGAAGAAGGGCTATTACGAGGGTGTGAACCTGTCGCTGGCTTATTGCGATGACTGCGGCCATGAGGAGCTGGATATGGATGTCTGTCCGGTATGCGGCAGCAAAAACCTGACGAAGATCGACCGGATGAACGGCTATCTTTCTTATTCAAGGGTCAAAGGCGATACCCGCCTGAATGAGGCGAAGATGGCAGAGATTGCGGAAAGGAAAAGTATGTAACCATGCAGTACCATAATATTACAAAGGATGATATGCTGAACGGGGAAGGACTACGGGTCGTATTGTGGGTGGCCGGATGTTCCCATGCCTGTCCGGGCTGCCATAACCCGGTGACATGGGATCCACAGGGAGGTCTGGAATTTGACGATGCTGCCCGGCAGGAGCTTTTTGCTCAGTTGGATCACAGCTATATCAACGGGATTACCTACAGCGGAGGAGATCCGCTGTATGCGGGAAACAGGGGGGCGATCGCAGGTCTGGCAAAGGAGATCCGCGCAAAATATCCGGACAAGACCCAGTGGCTCTATACCGGGTACCAGTGGGAAGAGATCAAAGGGGAACGGGCAGTACCGTTTCTGGATGTGGTCGTGGATGGCAGATATATAGAAGCCCAGAAGGATTCCCTTCTGCCCTGGCGCGGAAGCAGAAACCAGAAGGTGGTTGATGTACAAAAGAGTCTGAAGGCAGGAGAAACGATATGCAGAGAATAGCGAAATTTCATAAAGTCAGTGAGGAACAGTTTTTGAAGGACTGGGCGGATACCTTTCCGGAAAACAGCAGTGAGGACGCTCTTGCGGTCTATCAGGCCGTGAAGCTTCCGAGACGGGCGACGGCAGGCTCCGCGGGGTATGATTTTTATGCCCCGGTTCAGATTTTCCTGGCGCCCGGAGAGAACGTGAAGATCCCTACCGGGATCCGGGCGGAGATGGAGGCCGGCTGGGTGCTGAAATGCTACCCCAGGAGCGGACTGGGCTTCAAGTACCGGCTGCAGCTCAACAACACGGTGGGCATCATTGACAGCGATTATTTTTATTCCGATAATGAAGGGCATATTTTTGCAAAGCTGACCAATGATTCCAAAGAGGGGAAGACTGTGGAGATTGCCCCGGGGGAAGGATTCATGCAGGGGATCTTTGTGGAATACGGAATCACAACCGATGATGATGTGACCGACGTGCGCAACGGAGGCTTTGGAAGCACGACAAAGTAGAAAGAGGACGGATTCCGCTCACAAAGGCAGACGGATCTGAGTGGAATCCGGCCTCTTTTATGCCTTGAAAAAAAGATGCGAAAAAAATCGAAAAAAGTGTTGACAAGTTGGTTCTCTTAATAGTATAATAGCAAAGCGGGTTCGGGAAAGAGGAACCCACAGAGAGTTATGGGGTCTTAGCTCAGCTGGGAGAGCATCTGCCTTACAAGCAGAGGGTCATAGGTTCGAGCCCTATAGGCCCCAGGATTTTCTCAAAAGTATATATGGCGGAATAGCTCAGTTGGCTAGAGCACACGGTTCATACCCGTGGTGTCGCTGGTTCAAATCCAGTTTCCGCTACTGTAAAAGAAGAGTTTCGTGGAAACTCTTCTTTTTCCTTTTCGGGAACTATTTTTCATGTTATAATGGTATAGCGATTTGTGGAAACATTGTACGGAGGATAAATTGTTGGGTCGAAGAATTGGTTTTGTTTTGAAGCTGCTGGCGGGAGCCTATCTTATATTTGTCGGAGTGACGCTGCTGAACACCATCCTGGAGATCCGCCCGGGGAATCAGGAAGTCATGTGCGGGATCGCAGCCGTATTTATCCTGGTCGGGGCAGTGTACCTGATCATCCTTGTGGGCGGTGTCATAAAAAGAGCGCTGGAGGAGCGGGCGGCGGAGTATCCGCTGGAGATGGACCCGCCTTATTCCGCAATGCCTGTCCGGGATCAGTCCATGTTCCGGACGGCTCCGATGGTCCTGTTGAATGAAGGACACCAGGCAGAAGGAGCAGAGGGATCTTCCCTGCCGGAACAGAAGCCGCGCGGGCAGACAGCGGCCAGCTCTGCAACGGTGCAGCTGCAGACAGTCGGACCGGACACGACGGTATGGAAAAAATGATTTAACTGTTTGGAATTGCGTATAAATATATATGTAAGCTGCCATTCTGAACAGTAATAAAATACGTCCTTTCTGCGGGCGGATCAAAAAAGGAGACAGAATATGCGTGTAGGAATGGGTTATGACGTCCATCGATTGACGGAAGGAAGGGATCTGATACTCGGAGGAGTGAAGATTCCCTATGAAAAAGGGCTTTTGGGGCATTCGGATGCGGATGTGCTGGCCCATGCGGTGATGGATGCGCTTCTTGGGGCTGCGGCCCTGGGAGACATCGGAATGCATTTTCCGGATACGGACCCGAAGTACAAGGGAATCTCCAGTATCCGGCTTCTGGAACAGGTGGCAGCGCTTTTGGACGAGCAGAAGTATTTGATAGAAAATATTGATGCGACGATCATTGCGCAGAAGCCGAAGATGCTGCCCCATATCGAAATGATGAGAAAGAATATTGCGGAAGCGCTGAAGATATCCGTTGATCAGGTCAATATCAAAGCGACTACGGAGGAAGGGCTTGGATTTACCGGTACGGGAGAGGGAATCTCCGCACAGGCGGTGTGCCTTCTGGAGAAGTTCATGAACTACAGCAGTGTGGACGTGACACCCGGAAGCGGGGCCTGTGAATCCTGTCCCGGCTGTCAGCGGCTTTCTGCGGATAGGGAGTGACAGAGTGTCGGCCAGAAAAGGAAACAAAAACAGGATGGAGCTTCGGAAGCTGGAACCAGGTGAACACCGGAACACAAGAGAGCTGTGGGAAACTGTGTTTTCAGAGGATTCCAAAGAATTCTTGGATTATTATTATTATTTTAAGACAAAGGATAATGAGATTTTTGTGATTGAGGAGGACGGCGGGATCCGCTCCATGCTTCAGCTCAATCCCTATACCCTGTGGATCGAGGAGGATTCCCGGCCCTGTCATTATATTGTCGGAGTCGCCACGGAATGCGCCTACCGGAAGCGGGGCTATATGGGAGCGCTTTTGCGCCGTGCCATGGAGGAGATGTACGGCAGGAAGGAGCCCTTTACGTTCCTGATGCCGGCCGCGGAAAGGATCTATACACCCTATGATTTCCGGTTTGTATATGACCAGAGCCAGACGGAGGAGGGCGGGGCGGATCCAGGCTGCTTTGAGCAGCAGGATATGCTGTCTTTCGGACATCTCTCCTGCAAGACGGTGACTTTTGAGGATGCGTCGATGGGGGACGCAGGGGAGATCTGTGCATTTGTGGAAGCGCATTTCACAGAAAAATGGCAGGTCTATGCGGAACGAAATGAGGAATATTATCATACACTGATTTTTGAACAGCAGAGTGAACACGGCGGGATCCGGCTGATCCGGGCGGAGGGAAGGCTTGCGGGCTTTTTTCTCTACGCAGACGAAGACGGGCTGGAGATCCGGGAACCGCTGTATCTTCCGGAATATGAGGCGGCGTTTGCGCAGGCCGTGCTCGCGTTGACGGAGGGCAGAGGAGACCGTGTGAAGCTCTATGCATGGGAAAAAGGGACAAAAAGGATCCCCATGATCATGGCCCGGATCCTTCATCTGGAGAGCATGCTTTCCTGCATGAAAGTCCGGGAAGGCCAGGAGATGGACTGCTCCTTTGCGGTGCTGGATCCTTTTCTGCCGCAGAACAGCCGGGTTTGGCGGATTCAGGGCGGAGAGACCGACGGCGGTAAGGTCCGGGTGCGGGAGACAGAGGATTCGGAAGGCGTACTGACCATCGGCGCTCTGACGAGCCTGTTGTTTGGTTACCGGACGATCGAAGAGGCGGCACAGGAAGAGGACGTGATCATGACAGAGCATTTGAAGGCGGAGATGAAAAAGCTGAAGGTGCTCAAAAATGTCTGGCTGAATGAGATCGTATAGAGGAAGCAAGCGGCCGCGCGCTGTCATCAGAGCTTTTGCCTGACGACAGGGGCCGCGGACGCGGGGAGGTTGTAAATGGGAATCATATCTTATATCAAAGAGGAAATCCAGGTGATCCGGGAGCGGGATCCGGCGATCAAGTCCAATATGGAGGTACTTCTGTATCCCAGCTTTAAGGTGATCTTAAGCTACCGTGTGGCTCATAAGCTGTATCGGAGGAAGCACTATTTCCTGGCCCGGTGGATTTCCCAGAGGGCGACAAGGAAGACTGGGATTGAGATCCACCCGGGAGCGCGGATCGGAAAGGGGCTGTTCATTGACCACGGAAGCGGCGTGATCATTGGAGAGACCACCATTATCGGCGACAATGTGACGCTCTACCAGGGTGTGACGCTGGGA
Organism: Schaedlerella sp.; assembly: GCF_056796775.1. NCBI lineage: Bacteria > Bacillati > Bacillota > Clostridia > Lachnospirales > Lachnospiraceae > Schaedlerella > Schaedlerella sp. The sequence goes on along the minus strand of NZ_JBQIKP010000007.1, from coordinate 36,939 downwards.
GGGACCGGGAAGGAAAAGGGAAAACGGCATCCGACTTTAAAGGACAATGTTATGGTCAGCGCCGGAGCCAAGATCCTGGGTTCCTTTACCATCGGGGAAAATTCCAAGATCGGGGCGGGCTCCGTGGTGCTCGAGGAGGTACCTCCCAACTGTACCGTAGTGGGCGTTCCGGGGCGTGTGGTCCGGATGGGCAACCAGAAGGTGCCCCGCACGGAGATGGATCATGTGCATCTGCCGGATCCGGTGCTGAATGATATCCGGGCGCTGCAGCAGGAGAATCAGCAGTTGAAAAAGCAGATGTCAGAGATGGAAAAGCGGATGGGTTCCTGGCAGCATAAGCATTGATGCCGCAGAAACGGCGCAGAATAGCCGCGGCTGGAAAAAACAGACGGGAGCTGTCTGGCGACAAACGGCATGAGGCCGGCAGTTCTCTTACGAAACAGATCAGGAAGAGAGGAAGAGCGTGATGAAATTATATAATACGATGTCAAAGAAAAAAGAGGAGTTCGTGCCTTTAGAGCAGGATAAGGTCAAGATGTATGTCTGCGGTCCCACAGTCTACAATTTTATCCACATCGGAAATGCAAGGCCGATGATCGTGTTTGATACGGTCCGCAGATATTTTGAATACAAGGGATATGAGGTGAATTTTGTGTCCAATTTTACAGATGTGGACGACAAGATCATCAAAAAGGCGATCGAGGAAGGCGTTACGGCAGATGAGATTTCCAAACGCTATATTGCGGAATGCAAGAAGGACATGGAGGGTATGAATGTAAAGCCGGCCACCACGCATCCCCTTGCGACGGAGGAGATCGGCGGCATGATCGAGTTGATCCGGACGCTGATCGACAAGGGCTTTGCCTATGAGAAAAACGGTACCGTATATTACCGTACCAGAAAATTTGCGGATTATGGGAAACTGTCCCATAAGAATCTGGATGACCTGCGTTCCGGAAACCGTTCCCTTCTTGTGACCGGGGAGGATGAAAAAGAGGATCCCCTGGATTTTGTGCTCTGGAAGCCGAAAAAGGAAGGGGAGCCCGCATGGGAGTCGCCCTGGAGCGAGGGACGGCCTGGCTGGCATATCGAGTGCTCGGAGATGTCGAAAAAATATCTGGGAGAGCAGATTGATATCCATGCAGGCGGAGAGGATCTGATCTTCCCGCACCATGAGAACGAGATTGCCCAGAGTGAGGCGGCAAACGGAAAGGAATTTGCAAAATACTGGCTCCACAATGGATTTTTGAATATCGACAATCGGAAAATGTCCAAATCTCTCGGAAATTTCTTTACGGTTCGTGAGATCAGTGAGAAATATGACCTCCAGGTCCTGCGGTTCTTTATGCTCAGCGCTCATTACCGCAGCCCGCTGAATTTCAGCGCAGAGCTGATGGAGTCAGCGAAAAACGGACTGGAGCGGATCGTGACGGCGGCGGAGAACCTGAGATTTTTGATGAAAAACGCACAGGCGGAGGCCATGAACGAATCCGAGAAGGAAGCATTTGCGAAGACTCGGGAGTATGTGGAGGGCTTCGAGAAAGCGATGGACGATGATTTTAATACGGCGGACGCGGTGGCGGCTGTATTTGAGCTGGTGAAGTATGCCAATACGACGGCGGACGGGGACAGCTCGAAAGAATACCTGCAGGGAATCCTGGATGTGCTCGGGAAGCTGACGGATGTGCTGGGGATCATCGTGGAGAAAAAGGAAGAGCTGCTGGACGCGGATATTGAGGCATTGATCGAGGAACGGCAGGCGGCAAGGAAGGAAAAGAATTTTGCAAGGGCTGACGAGATCCGGGATGAGCTGCTTGCGAGAGGGATCATTTTGAAGGACACACGAGAAGGAGTGCAATGGAAAAGGGCATAACATTTGAGTTTTATGATCAGATCCGGGAGGTGCTGGGGCTTCCGGAGACGGATGTGGACAGCTATTCGCCCCTTGTCCTGGCCTATATGGGGGACTGCGTCTATGACCTGATCATCAAGAGCATGGTGGTCAGCAGGGGAAATAAGCAGGTTCACAGGCTGCATGAAGAGACCAGCAGCTATGTGCAGGCTTCCGCCCAGTCACGGATGATGCGTGCCATGCAGCCTCATCTGACGGAGGAGGAGCATGCCATTTACCGCAGGGGACGCAATACCAGGTCCGTATCCGCGGCAAAAAACCAGACCATCACGGATTACCGCAGGGCCACCGGATTTGAGGCGCTGGTGGGATACCTGTTTCTGAAAAAAAGGTATGCCCGTCTGATGGAGCTGGTCAAGATCGGGCTGGATAGCCTGAAAGAGAAGGAATGAAAACAGGAGTATATCATATATGGATAAAACAGAAAAAAGGACGGGGAGCCGGGCTTTTGGGAACGAAAAGGAGCAGCAGGAGCAGTCTCTGGTGATCGAAGGACGAAATGCCGTTCTGGAAGCGTTTCGCTCAGGAAAACCGGTGGACAAGCTGTTTGTACTGGACGGATGCCAGGACGGTCCGATCCGTACCATCGTCCGGGAAGCAAAGAAGCACGATGTGATCCTGAATTTTGTGGGAAAGGAACGGCTGAACCAGATTTCCGCGACCGGAAAGCACCAGGGGGTCATTGCCTACGGAGCGGCCTATGAATATGCCCGGGTGGAGGACATGCTGGAGCTGGCAGAGAAAAAGGGGGAGGATCCTTTTTTGATCCTGCTGGACAATATTGAAGATCCCCATAACCTTGGGGCAATCATCCGGACAGCCAATGTGATGGGGGCCCACGGGGTGATCATTCCGAAGCGCCGGGCCTCGGGCCTGACCTCTACGGTGGCCAAGACATCCGCCGGGGCGCTGAATTATACCCCGGTGGCCAAGGTCACCAATCTGGCAAAGACCATCGAAGAGCTGAAGGAAAAGGGGCTCTGGTTCGTCTGCGCGGACATGGACGGAAAGGTTCCCTGTGAGATGAATCTGACAGGACCCATCGGCCTGGTCATCGGCAATGAAGGGGAAGGCGTGGGGCGGCTGGTCAGAGAACGGTGTGATTTTCTGGCAGGAATCCCGATGAAGGGGGAGATCAATTCCCTCAATGCATCGGTGGCAGCCGGGATGCTGTCCTATGAGATCGCGCGGCAGCGGATGCTTAAGAGCGTCTGACGGCCTGAGTTACAGCGCGCGCCTGGTGAGGGTGTGGCCTGTAACGCTTCGCATGAGTCAAAAAGTAAGGGCTTTCGGGTCTGGAGGAAAAAACTTGGGAATATATGATACGATGACAGATGAAGAGCTTCTGTCCCGGCTTCGAGCAGGGGAGCGGGATATCATGGATTATCTGATGGTGAAATATAAATCCATGGTGCGCCGTAAGGCAAGGGAGATGTTCCTGATCGGCGGGGAGAATGACGATCTGATCCAGGAGGGGATGATCGGACTGATGAAAGCCGTGCAGAATTTTGATCCGGAGCAGGGGAACAGCTTCCAGAGCTTTGCAGAATTGTGCGTATCCCGCCAGATGTACAGCGCCATCGAAGCTTCCAGGCGGAAAAAGCATTTGCCGCTGAATTCCTATGTGTCTCTGTATGAGGTGGAAGCTGATGATGACGAGAGCAAGGAGATCCCGCTGATCGACAAGATCCGGTCTGAGGTAGACAACAATCCGGAGGTGCTGTATTTCGGAAAAGAGTATGTGGAAGTTTTTGTGGAGAATCTGAAAGGGGCTTTGAGCGCGCTGGAAAACCATGTGCTCTACCTGCATCTGATGGGGACCGATTACCGGACCATTGCGGAAATTCTGAATAAAAGCCCCAAGACGATCGACAATGCGCTGCAGCGGATCAAGACGAAGGCAGGGAAGCTTTTGGAAAGGACAGGAGTACAATTATGAGATTTGTAATACAGAGGGTCACGCAGTCCAGCGTATCCGTAGACGGAACTGTAATCGGAAAGATTGGGAAGGGACTCCTGGTATTGATCGGGGTTGCCGAGGAGGATACCGAGGAAACCGCGGACAAGCTGGTAAGGAAGCTGACCGGGCTTCGCGTCTTTGAGGATGAAAACGGAAAGACGAATCTGTCCCTGGCGGATGTGAAAGGGGAGCTGCTCCTGATCTCCCAGTTTACGCTGTACGCCAATTGTAAAAAGGGAAACCGCCCCAGCTTTACGGAGGCAGGTTCTCCCCAAAAGGCGAATGCGCTTTATGAGTATATCATCGCAAAATGCCGTGAAAACGTACCGATTGTGGAGACTGGCAGCTTCGGAGCGGAAATGAAGGTCAGTCTGGTCAATGATGGGCCGTTTACGGTTCTGCTCGATTCTGAAAAAATATGACAAATTCTGAAAAAAATATTGACAAATCGGAGTGTTCTATTGTATACTTATAACGTTGTGTGACATGATGCTTCGGCTTGAGCGGAAGATTCAGACATGTTGCAGGCTGCCTTGGCGCAGCAGGTAGCGCGCATCCTTGGTAAGGATGAGGTCGGCGGTTCAAATCCGCTAGGCAGCTTTATACGGAATGAAGATGGAGACCTTTCGAGATTGATTTTCTTGAGAGGTTTCTTTTTTTATATTATTTTGCAGGGATCACTATGTGATGAATAATGGCGCAATGCTGTATTGGATTCAGAGAAAAAAGACTGTATTGCTGCATGAGATTGCTGTGAGGTATCACGGATCACGCAATCTTATGCAGCATACAGCCTTTTTATTCAAGAGGATTGTCCAGGGGCTCGATTTTCAGAACCCGGATCCTTTTAAACAGCAGGGTGGAGAGAACCACGGAGACAATCTCTGCAAGGGGAATCGACCACCATACCATGGACAGACCGGACAGTACGGCGAAAAGGTATGCCGCCGGAAGGATCACCAGGAGCTGTCTCGCCGCCGATACAACCAGGCTGTAGACACCATTTCCCAAAGCCTGAAAAACAGAGCCTACAATGATACAGTACCCGGCAAAGATAAAGCTCAGGCTGATGATACGCAGCGCGGGCACCCCGATCTCCAGCATATGCTCGGAAGCGTCGAAAAAGCCCAGAAGCTGTTTTGGAAAGATCTGGAACACGGCCAGCCCAACGAACATGATGCCTACTGCCAGGCCGATGCTCAGCTTCATGGTGGCTTCGATCCGTTTTCTATTTCTGGCGCCGTAATTGTAGGCGATAATCGGGATCATGCCGTTGTTAAGCCCGAATATCGGCATGAAGATAAAGCTCTGCAGCTTAAAATAAACGCCGAACACCGCGGCGGCGGTGGAAGAGAACATGAGCAGGATCTTGTTCATTCCAAATACCATGACGGAACCGATGGACTGCATGATGATCGACGGCACGCCAACCTGATAGATGGTAGCAATGATTTTTTTATCCGGGCGGAATCCTTTCATATTCAGATTCAGTTCTTTGTTTTTGGTACAGTTAAAGTAGACCGAAAGGGTAACGGCAACGATCTGCCCGGTCACTGTGGCGATGGCGGCTCCGGCTACCTCCAGCCTGGGAAATCCGAACAGGCCGAAGATCAGGATGGGATCCATGATAATATTGATGATCGCCCCGATCCCCTGCGTGATCATGGTATAGACGGTCTTTCCGGTGGACTGCAGGAGACGTTCCAGGGTCATCTGCATAAAGATTCCGATGGAGAGGATGCAGATGATCGTCAGATATTGAGTACCATAGGTGACGATCTGTTCATCCCGGGTCTGCAGCCGGAAAAAGCTGTGGGAGCAGGTGAGGCCGATGAGGGCCATGAGCGCGAAGCTGACAAGGGCGAGAAAGATTCCGTTTTTGGCGGCCCGGTTCGCGTCCTCGAACTTTTTCTCCCCCAGATTGCGGGAGAGCAGGGCATTGATCCCCACGCCGGTTCCTGCGGAAATGGCAATCATCAGGCTTTGAATCGGAAACGCGAGCGACACGGCTGTCAGTGCATTTTCATTGATCTGGGCCACGAAAATACTGTCCACAATATTGTACAGCGCCTGTACCAGCATGGACAGCATCATAGGCAGGGACATGGTGATCAACAGCCTGGGAACCGGCATGACCCCCATTTTGTTTTCTTTTGTCTGTGTATTCTGCATTTCAGAAATAAACCTCCTTTATTTTGCGCGTCAGCGCATTACATTATAGCATCAATAAATTAAAAGTACAATGCATATATTGAAAAGAATAAAGGGAACCGGAAGGCAAATCATGAAAAGATGGATGCAGGGAATCGGATTGATCTATATCCTGCTGCTGTTGGGAATCTGCGTCCCCGGGGCGGCAGGCGGAAACGCGCAGAATGACACAGGGGAAACACTCTATCTGATCCGTTCGGAAAGAACGAAAAAAGAAACGGACAAAAAAATGGAAAAGCCGAAGATCGCCCTGACCTTTGACGATGGTCCGAACGCGCAGTTTACGCCATTTTTGCTGGACGGATTGAAGGAACGCGGCATAAAGGCTACATTTTTTCTGATCGGGAAAAATATCGAGGCGGGCAATAATGCGGACATCGTGAAGAGAGAGTGGGAGGAAGGACATCTGGTGGGCAACCATACATACAACCATGTGGAGATCACGCGGGTGAGCAATAACGTAGCCTACCAGGAAATCAAGGCCACCAACGACCTGATCTCGGAGATTACCGGCGCGCCGGTGGAATATATGCGGCCACCCTTCGGCCTGTGGCAGAAAAAGCTGGAGCAGAGGATCCATGTGCTTCCGGTCATGTGGACTGTGGATCCACTGGACTGGGCTACGGAAAATGAGGATGAAATTGTAAATAAAGTAGTGACGGAAGTGGAAGAAAATGATATTATCTTGTTACATGACTGTTATAAAAGCTCTGTGAGGGCGGCCCTGCGGATCGTAGATCTTTTGGAAGCCGAGGGCTATCAATTCGTTACGGTTGACGAACTGCTCTTAGAGTGACGGTCAGGATCTGTAGAAATATCCTGTGCAGTCTGTATCACTTATTTTTCTACAGCTCCTTAAAAAATACAGGAGAAAACAGAAACGATGATACATGAATTTTCCAGAACGGAGCTTCTGATCGGCCCGGAGGCGATGGAGCGTTTGAAAAAGGCCGAGGTGGCGGTATTCGGCGTGGGCGGCGTAGGCTCTCACTGCATTGACGCCCTCGCGCGCGGCGGAGTGGGCAGCCTGATCCTGATCGACAATGACAAGGTTTCTCTGACCAACATCAACCGCCAGTGTGTGGCATACCACCATACGGTCGGACAGTATAAGACCAAGATCATGGAGGAGCAGATCCGGGCCGTCTGCCCGGGGATCCGGGTTCAGACTTACGAACGCTTTATCCTGAAAGAAGACCTGTCCGGGCTGTTTGAAAAGAAGCCGGATTACATTGTGGACGCGGTAGACACCGTGACCGCGAAGCTGACCATTGCGGAATGGGCGCAGCGTGAGGGAGTTCCTTTGATCAGCTGTATGGGAACGGGAAATAAGCTGCACCCGGAGCTGTTTGAGATTGCGGATTTGTCAGAGACCAGTGTTTGTCCGCTCTGCAAGGTGATGCGCAGGGAGATGAAGGCGAGAGGGATTCCACATTTAAAAGTACTGTATTCCAGAGAACAGCCGGTAGATGTCTCCGGACGGATGCCGGAGGAAGCGCAGGAAGGACGCCGGGCCGTACCGGGAAGCATCTCCTTCGTTCCGCCGGCTGCTGGGCTTTTGATCGCGGGGGAAGTGATCCGCGCTTTGGCCGGCATTGATACTTGAAAAAAGAAGAATCACCGCAATCGGAAAAAGCCACATGTCACAGATAAGGAACTGTGATGGAATCAATATGGTCTGTTTTTCAGATTGCGGCGGTTCCAAATGGTGATCAAAAGAAGAGGGATTGAACATGGATTTATTTGATTATATGAGAGAAACACAGCAGGAAAAGGAGTCTCCGCTGGCATCCAGGATGCGGCCCGCAACCCTGGATGAGGTAGCGGGACAGAGGCACATCATCGGGAAGGACAAGCTTTTGTACCGGGCCATCCGGGCGGACAAGCTGGGCTCCATCATTTTTTACGGGCCTCCGGGAACCGGGAAGACGACCCTGGCAAAGGTGATCGCCAATACCACCCGCTCGGAATTCAAGCAGATCAATGCCACATCCGCAGGTAAGAAGGACATGGAACAGGTCATTCAAGAAGCAAAAGAAGTGTTGGGGATGTATCAGAAAAAGACCATCCTGTTTATCGATGAGATTCACCGTTTCAACAAGGGACAGCAGGATTACCTGCTTCCGTTTGTGGAGGACGGCACCATCACGCTGATCGGGGCGACTACGGAAAACCCGTATTTTGAGGTCAATGGGGCGCTGCTGTCCAGATCCAGCATCTTTGAGCTTCATGCGCTGGATAAGGAGGATATCAAAACGATCCTGCGCAGGGCGGTGTATGACAAGGAAAAGGGGATGGGCTCCTTCCATGCGGAGATTGACGAGGACGCCCTGGATTTCTTGGCGGATATTTCCGGAGGGGATGCCAGAAACGCGCTCAATGCGATTGAACTGGGGATTCTGACCACGGACCGCAGCGAGGACGGCCTGATCCACATTACCCTGGAGGTGGCTTCGGAATGCATCCAGAAGCGTGTGGTGCACTACGACAAGACCGGAGACAACCACTATGACACGATTTCGGCATTTATCAAGAGCATGCGGGGATCGGACCCGGATGCGGCGGTGTATTATCTGGCAAAAATGCTGTACGCAGGGGAGGATATCAAGTTCATCGCGCGCCGGATCATGATCTGCGCGTCCGAGGATGTGGGAAATGCGGATCCCCAGGCGCTGACGGTGGCGGTAGCGGCAGCTCAGGCGGTGGAGCGTATCGGAATGCCCGAGGCGGAGATCATTCTCTCCCAGGCAGTCCTGTATGTGGCGTCCGCGCCCAAAAGCAATTCTGCGGTCATGGCCATCGCGGCGGCCGGGGAAAGCGTGCGCCAAACCCGTACATCGGTTCCCGTCCATCTCCAGGACGCCCACTATAAAGGGGCAAAGAACCTGGGAAGGGGGACCGGCTACAAGTATGCGCACAATTACCCCGGACATTATGTGGAGCAGCAGTATCTGCCGGATGAAGTGCAGGGAGCCAGGTTCTATGAGCCCAGTGATTCCGGCTATGAGAAACAGATCAGGGAATACCTGGCAGGTCTGCGGGGGATGAAGTGATCGCGGACCGCTGTTTTTGATCCTTATAATAGCTTCGTGAGAAGCTCCCCGTAGATATCCTGGCTGGACAGATTCCAGTTTTTAACAATGGATTCCGCCTCGGCCTTGGTGGGGACGGTCAGCTTCAGATCCAGGAGGCTGTACTTTCCCTCCAGGATCTGGCAGCGCGCCTCATATTCGTGATTGGTATTCAGATAATAGGAAGCCTTCACGGACATGGCTTCCCGTAAGTCGTATTCATTTTCTTCTACAAAGGCATCGATATCCCGCCGGATCTCATGGTTGATATTTCCCTGGAGAAGACGGATCGTTCTGGCGCCGTCGCCGGTGAGGTGGTAGAGCGTGCGCCGGTATGTATTTTCCGCTTCGATCATGCCGGCTTCCCGGAGCTCGGACAGGGCTTCCTGGAGCCGGAAATAGTTGGTATACTCCATTCCCAGCATAAAGTCAGAGATCTGCGTGGTAGCCAGGGGAAACTTTACTTTTTTGAGCAGATATAAGATCATCAATTTATATAAGGTAAATGTTTCATTCATGATATTCCTTTCCCTGCCAGATATCCTGTTCTTTCAGATATTGATGCAGTCTGTTCAGTACAGTGCGCTTATTGCCTGTCCAGAGCGGCGCGATCAGAAGCTCCTTCGGCCCGTCGCCGGTCAGGCGGTGGATGGTGAGATCCGGCCGCAGCCGGGAGATGCATTCTCCCAGCAGGGTGATATATTCTGCCATATCCGGGACCGGGAAGGGATGGCTCTCATATTCGGCGGCAAGGTCCGTATCCCGCAGGATGTGAAGAAGCTGAAGCTTGATCCCCTGGATATCTCTCCGGTTCAGATAGTCCAGCGTCTCGAACATCTGCTGCCGGGTCTCTCCCGGAAGGCAGAGGATGGTATGGACGATCACGGAAATGCGGCGGCGGCGCAGGTTTTGGACGGCCTGCTCAAAGACAGGCAGCGCATAGCCCCGCCGGATATAAGCGGCAGTGCCCGGGTGGATAGTCTGCAGTCCCAGCTCGATCCAAACGGACTTAATCCGGGCAAGCCGTTCTAAGAGATCCAGTACAGGTTCTCCAAGGCAGTCCGGGCGGGTCGCGATGGAGAGGATCCTGACCTCAGGATCCCGGAGCGCTTCTGTAAAGATCCGTTCTAGATGACTGACAGGAGCATAGGTATTGGTGAACGCCTGAAAATAGGCGATATAGGAATGCACGGGGCGTTTCAGTGCAAGGTCCGCCTTTCCCTGCCGGAGCTGTTCCGTAATGGAGAGCAGACGGGAGCCGGCAAAATCTCCGGACCCTGAGGCGCTGCAGAAGATGCAGCCGCCGCGTCCGACGGTGCCGTCCCGGTTTGGACAGGTCATACCTCCGTTCAATGTGATTTTATAGACCTTTTCACCGTAGGTCTGCTTTAAATCATAATCCATTGAATGGTAACGCTTTTCTCCCCAGCGGACCTGCTTCTGATGCGAATCTGTCATAAATCCAACCATTCCTTTCCGGTCCTGATAGAAGTTTTACACATGGAGTAATCCTATGTTGCAGGGCACTGGTTTGTCAGTGACCTGTAACTAATCATATCATGCTTAAAGTGACTGCGCAAGACGAATCCGGAAATACGAAAAATTACGCTTACCAAACAATTTATACTTTATTTGCCAGTTTTTTGAAAAAAAGGTTTGCTTTTTCTGAGAGTTCGTGTATAATACAAACAGGTTTTAGTTCATTTGAGTCAATTCAGACTAAGATTCTTGAGGAGATAGAAGGAACTGCCCATACCGTCATTTTATTTTTTCATTTTTATCCGAACAGATATGACCGTATTCAACAGCAGTTCTGCCATCTGACCCATAAAAATCCATAGACACCAACCGAATAATGAAGCAATATAGAAAGGAAAGGTAATTTTATGACGAGAGAGAAGTATGAATCACTGCCTCTTGCTACGTTGAAGGAGCTTGCGAAAGCAAGGAGTATGAAAGGGGTCTCCACCATGAAGAAGAGCGACCTGATCGACGCGATGCTTGCGCAGGACGAGAAGGACAATCAGGAAGCGGCCCAGGAGGAAGCAAAAGAAGAAGTAAGGGAAGAGATGAAGGAAAAGAAGGAGTCTACGGATATCGAGCAGCTTGACAGCGGCAAGACTGCCAGCGGGATCCTGGAAGTACTGCCGGATGGATTCGGCTTTATCCGAAGCGACAACTATCTTCCCGGTGAAAATGACGTATATGTTTCCCCGTCCCAGATCAGGCGGTTCGGCCTCAAGACGGGAGATATCCTGATGGGAAATACCCGGATCAAGACTCAGAGTGAGAAGTTCAGCGCCCTGCTCTATGTATCAGCGATCAACGGCATGCGTCCGGCCGATGCGCAGAAGCGCCGCAACTTTGAAGATCTGACACCTATCTTTCCGAACCAGCGTCTGCGGATGGAGACGCCGGGCTGTACCATGGCCATGCGGATCGTAGACCTGCTGTCCCCCATCGGTAAAGGGCAGCGCGGTATGATCGTATCCCCGCCGAAAGCAGGTAAGACGACCCTGTTAAAGGAGATCGCGCTTTCTGTGAAGAAGTCGGATCCCAATATCCATCTTCTGATCCTGCTGATCGATGAACGTCCGGAGGAAGTGACGGATATCCGGGAGGCTATAGCAGGTCCCAATGTAGAAGTGGTGTATTCCACATTTGACGAGCTTCCGGAGCATCATAAGCGGGTATCTGAGATGGTCATCGAGCGGGCGAAGCGTCTGGTGGAGCACGGCAAGGACGTCATGATCCTTCTGGACAGCATCACCCGTCTGGCCCGCGCCTACAATGTGATCGTGCCCCCGTCCGGAAGGACCTTATCCGGAGGTCTTGACCCCACGGCCCTGCACATGCCCAAGCGGATCTTCGGCGCAGCCAGAAATATGCGGGAGGGCGGAAGCCTTACGATTCTCGCGACAGCCCTTGTGGATACCGGAAGCAAGATGGATGATGTGGTGTATGAGGAATTCAAGGGCACCGGCAATATGGAGCTGGTTCTGGACCGGAAGCTGCAGGAGCGGCGGGTATTCCCGGCTATTGATATTCCAAAATCCGGTACGAGAAGGGAAGACCTGCTTCTGAACAAGGAAGAGCAGGACGCGGTCTACATCATCCGGAAGGCTTTGAACAGCATGAAGTCCGATGAGGCGGTGGACAACCTTCTGAACATGTTCTCGCGGACCAAGAGCAACGACGAGCTGACCAGAATGGTCATCCGGCAGAAATTTATCTGAGAATTTTGATGCGGCTCTGAATCGGAGCGCAATTTAGAAATACATTAAAAAACATTTAGAAAAACACGTGAGAATCGTGGAAAATCTCTTGCAAAAGTTTGTACGGTATGATACAATATCAACGTTGTTTTGGAGAGTATAATGAATATTTTGAAAATAGAGAGGTGAAAGACATGAGAGAAGGAATCCATCCGGAGTACCATCAGGCAACCGTGACTTGTAACTGTGGGAACACATTCGTAACAGGCTCCACCAACAAGAGCATCCATGTGGAAATCTGTTCCAAATGCCATCCGTTCTATACAGGCCAGCAGAAGGCGGCACAGGCTCGTGGACGTGTTGATAAGTTCAATAAGAAATATGGTATCAAATAAATGGAACAAAGCAGAAGGCTGGGGTAAATATATCTCAGCCTCTTCTTATTCAGAAATATAGGAGCTGATAAGTATGAAATCTTCAAATATAGGTGGACAGGCCGTGCTCGAAGGCATTATGATGAAGAACGGCGACCGTTATGCGGTAGGCGTCCGCAGGCCGGATCAGGAGATCGAGGTCCGCGTGCAGGAGCATAAAAGCTTTGTGCCCAGGGCAGTGCGCAAGATCCCGTTTATCCGGGGGATATTTAATTTTATAGATTCTCTGGTACTGGGAATGAAGGCACTGATGTTTTCGGCGGAATTTATCGAGGATGAAGAAGGAGAGGCGCGGGAACTGACAGCGGACGAAGCGGCAAAGGAAGAGAAAAAGGAATCCCTGGTCATGTCTCTTGTCCTGGTTCTGTCCATCGTTCTTGCCATCGGGATCTTTATGGTCCTGCCGTATTTTCTGAGCGGGCTGCTGAAACGGGTGATCACGTCCAGAGGGGTATTGACCGTACTGGAGGGTCTGATCCGGGTGATGATCTTTCTGGGCTATATTACCCTGGTATCCCGTATGAAGGACATCCAGAGGACATTTATGTATCACGGCGCGGAGCACAAGTGCATCAACTGTATCGAGCATGGTCTGGACCTGAATGTGGAAAATGTCCGAATCAGCTCCAGACAGCATAAGCGGTGCGGTACAAGCTTTTTGTTCTTTGTTATGATCGTCAGCATGATCTTCTGCTTCTTTATCACGGCGGAATCTCAGATCATGCGCGTGGTGCTGCGCGTCGCGCTGATGCCTTTGATTGCGGGAGTCTCTTACGAGATCATCCGTCTGGCGGGTAACACCGACAATCCGGTGGTGAACCTGTTAAGCCAGCCGGGTCTGTGGGTACAGAACATGACTACCAAGGAGCCCGACGACAGCATGATTGAGGTGGCGATCCAGGCAGTGGAGGCCGTATTTGACTGGAAGGAATATCAGGCGGAAAACTTTGGCGCCGGCAGCCGTATGATAGAAAAGCAGGCGCAGGGAATATGAGGACCATCCGGGAAGCATGTATCAGGGGAACGGAAATCCTGCGGCAGAAGGGGATTTCCGAAGCGGAGCTGGATGCCTGGTATCTGCTGGAGCATGTGACAGGTATCAGCCGGGCACTTTATTTTTCGGACGGCTGCAGAGAGCTGAATGCGGATCAGGAAACAAAATATTTCACATTGATCGAAAAAAGAGGGCAGCGGATCCCACTGCAGCATCTGACAGGGGTACAGGAGTTCATGGGATTTCCGTTTCTGGTCAATGAGCATGTGCTGATCCCGCGGCAGGATACGGAAATTCTCGTAGAGGAAGCGCTGTCGGTTCTGAAAAAGGAAAAGGGAACGGTCACGCTGCTGGATATGTGTACCGGTTCGGGCTGTATTCTGCTGAGTATTCTGAAGTTGACGCAACGGGAATGCGGGTGTGACTTCATATATGGGACAGGCGCGGATCTGTCGGAGCAGGCGTTGGAGGTTGCCGGAAAAAATGCGGCAATTCTGGGAACAGAAGCGGTATTTTGCCGGAGTGATTTGTTTGAAAGGATAGACGGCAGGTTTTCTATGATCGTCTCCAACCCGCCTTATATCCGAACCGGAGAGATTGGGACGCTCCAGGAAGAGGTGAGGGCACATGATCCGCTCATGGCTTTGGACGGCGGAGCGGACGGACTGGATTTTTACCGGAGGATCATTCGGGAGAGTACGGAGCATTTGCTGCCGAAGGGGTATCTCATGCTGGAGATTGGATATGACCAGGCACAGGCGGTCGGAGAATGGATGCGGGAGGCCGGATTTCAGAGGATTTCCGTAAAAAAAGATCTGGCAGGGCTTGACCGGGTGGTATCCGGTGTGTATGATGGATAGTGGAGATTTGGAGTTACAGGGCACGCCTGGTCAAAATGCGGCCTGTAACCGCAGGGCAGAGAGAGGATAGATGAGATGATGTTTGACAGATTAGAGGATTTGCTGATTCGCTATGAGGAGGTCATGGGAGAGCTGCAGGAGCCGGACGTGGCCAATGACACGGAGCGTTTCCGAAAGCTGATGAAGGAGCAGAGCGACCTGGCTCCTATCGTAGAAGCATTTAAGGAATATAAGCAGTGCCGGCAGAATGTGGAGGACAGCCTGGTGATGCTGGAGGAAGAGTCGGATGAAGAGATGCGGGAGCTGGCCAAGGAAGAGCTGAACGAAGCTAAGGCACGGATCGAAGAGCTGGAACGGGAATTGAAGATCCTGCTTTTGCCCAAGGATCCCAATGATGATAAAAACGTCATCGTGGAGATCCGGGCAGGAGCCGGCGGGGACGAAGCCGCTTTGTTCGCGGCGGAGATCTACCGCATGTACGTACATTATGCAGAGTCCCGGCGCTGGCGTCCGGAGATGATCTCTTTGAATGAAAATGGGATCGGCGGCTTTAAGGAATGTGTCTTTATGCTGACCGGACAGGGGGCATTTTCCCGATTAAAATATGAAAGCGGCGTCCACCGCGTACAGCGTGTTCCGGAGACAGAGAGCGGAGGACGGATCCACACCTCCACGATCACGGTTGCTATCATGCCGGAAGCGGAAGAGGTGGATGTGGAGCTGGATATGAATGACTGTAAATTCGACGTGTTCCGGGCGTCCGGTAACGGAGGCCAGTGTGTCAATACGACGGATTCCGCGGTGCGTCTGACCCATATTCCGACAGGGATCGTGATCTCCTGCCAGGATGAGAAGTCCCAGCTTAAGAATAAGGACAAGGCATTGAAGGTGCTTCGGGCCAGACTCTACGAGCTGGAGCTGGCGAAGCAGCATGACGCGGAGGCGGAAGCCAGGAAGAGCCAGGTGGGGACCGGGGACCGTTCCGAGAAGATCCGCACCTATAATTTCCCCCAGGGCCGGGTGACAGACCACCGGATCAAGCTGACTTTGCACAAGCTGGATACCATTCTGGGCGGGGATCTGGACGAGATCATCGACAGCCTGATCGCCGCGGACCAGAGCGCAAAGCTGGCGAAGATGAATGGACAGTGAAGTGTCTGTGAATAATAATAAGTAGAGTGACACCATACAGAACATACAGAAAACCTGCCACTGGCAGCTTTTCTGCATACGACGGTATAAAAAGACAGACCGACGGGAACATTGTTTTCCCGCATGGTCTGTCTTTTTGCTCCTTTACTTTATCTCAGCGATATCCACCAGCGTCAGCTTCTTGATATCCGTATTCTCCAGGCTGGTGATCAGTGCCCGGGCCGTGTCCATTGCAGTCAGGACGTTGACCCCTGTCTCTATGGCGTTTCTGCGGATCACGAAGCCGTCTTTTGCGTGCTCCGCCCCCTGGGCCGGGGTGTCGATGACCAGGTCGATCTCATGGCCTAAGATCAGATCCAGCAGGTTGGGGGATTCCTGTTCGATCTTACGCACCGCGATGGCCTTCACTCCGCCGGCCTTCAATGCGGCGGCGGTGCCTGCGGTGGCGAAGATCCGGTATCCGATGGCTGCGAACCGGCGGCCGATTTCCACCGCCTCCTCCTTGTCCTCGTCCCGCACCGTGAGGATCATATTCTTAAACCGGGGCAGCTTGATCCCCGCCCCCAGAAAGGCTTTGTACAGGGCTTCGTCGAAGGTGGATGCGATGCCTAAGCATTCTCCGGTGGATTTCATCTCCGGTCCCAGGCTGATATCTGCGCCGCGGATCTTTTCAAAGGAGAATACCGGCATCTTGACTGCAAAGTATTCGGCTTCCCTCTGCAGGCCCGGCGTATATCCCAGATCCCGGATCTTACTGCCTGTGATCACACGGGAGGCCAGAGGCACGATGGGGATCCCGGTGACCTTGCTGATATAAGGCACGGTCCGGCTGGAACGGGGGTTGACCTCAATCACATACACATCCGCCTCCCCGCAGACAATGAACTGGATGTTGATCAGTCCGATGACATGGAGGGATTTTGCCAGCCTCCGGGTGTATTCCGCAATCTTCTCCTTGGCCGCCTTTGTCAGGCTCTGGGCCGGATACACGGAGATGCTGTCCCCGGAATGGATGCCGGCCCGTTCGATATGCTCCATGATTCCCGGGATCAGGATTTCCTGGCCGTCGCAGACCGCGTCCACCTCAATCTCTTTTCCGCTGAGGTACTTGTCAACCAGGATCGGATGGTCCTGGGCGATCCGGTTGATGATGCCGATGAACTCATCGATATCGTGGTCGTTGATGGCGATCTGCATCCCCTGTCCGCCCAGCACGTAGGAGGGCCTTACCAGAACCGGATAGCCCAGACGGTTTGCCACCTCCTTGGCCTCCTCCGCAGTGTAGACAGTGCCGCCCGAGGGACGCGGGATCCCGCATTCCTCCAGGATCTGGTCGAACAGCTCCCGGTCCTCCGCCTTGTCCACATTTTCTGCCGAGGTTCCCAGGATCGGAACCCCCATATTCATCAGGCTTTCCGTCAGCTTGATAGCGGTCTGTCCGCCGAACTGCACCACCGCGCCGTCGGGCTGTTCCAGATCCACGATGCTCTCCACATCTTCGGGAGTCAGGGGTTCGAAATAGAGCTTGTCCGCAATATCAAAATCTGTGCTGACGGTCTCCGGATTGTTGTTCACGATGATGGTTTCATAGCCTTCCCGGGAAAATGCCCAGGTACAGTGCACGGAGCAGAAGTCAAACTCAATCCCCTGGCCGATCCGGATGGGGCCGGAGCCCAGAACCAGAACCTTCTTCCGGTCATTGGTTTTTGCCGCCTCATTTTCACTGCCGAATACGGAGTAGTAGTAGGGGGTCTCGGCGGCAAATTCTGCGGCGCAGGTGTCCACCATCTTATAGGCCGCCACAATGCCGTTTGCATGGCGCATGTCGTGGATCTCCCGCTCAGTCCTGCCGGTGAGCCTGCCGATCACGGCATCCGGAAATTCCATCCGCTTCGCCTCCTTTAAAAGCTCCGGCGTCAGCTCGCTTGTCTGAAGGGACTGCTCCATCTCCACCAGGATGGCAATCTTGTCGATGAACCATGGGTCAATCATGGTTCGCTCGTGGATCGTATCATAATCAAACCCTCTGCGGAGGGCATCCGCAATCCGCCAGATCCGCATGTCGTCCACAATGGAAAGCTGTTCGGTCAATTCCTCCCGGTTCAGGCCGGTGAAATCATAGGACAAAAGGCAATCCACATGCTGCTCCAGGGAACGGATGGCCTTCATCAGGGCACCTTCGAAATTGTCGCAGATGCTCATCACCTCCCCGGTGGCCTTCATCTGGGTGGTCAGCGTCCGCTTGGCGCTGATGAATTTGTCAAAGGGAAGCCTGGGGATTTTCACCACGCAGTAGTCCAGCATGGGCTCGAAGCTGGCATAAGTCTTGTGGGTGATGGCGTTTTTGATCTCATCCAGCGTATACCCCAGGGCGATCTTTGCCGCCACCTTGGCGATGGGGTATCCGGTGGCCTTGGAAGCCAGGGCAGAAGAGCGGCTCACCCGGGGATTGACCTCGATGACGCAGTACTCGAAGGATTCCGGATGGAGGGCGTACTGCACGTTGCAGCCTCCCGTGATCTTCAGCTCGTCGATGATTTTGAGTGCGGAGGTCCGCAGCATCTGGTACTCCTTGTCACCCAAAGTCTGGGAGGGCGCAACAACGATGCTGTCCCCGGTATGGACGCCTACAGGGTCGATATTTTCCATATTACATACGGTGATGCAGTTGCCACGGCCGTCCCGCATCACCTCGTATTCGATCTCTTTCCAGCCGGCAATGCAGCGCTCCACCAAAACCTGCCCTACACGGGAGAGGCGCAGGCCGTTTTCCAAAATCTCCATGAGCTGGCCGGAATTGCGGGCAATCCCTCCGCCGCTTCCGCCCAGGGTATAGGCAGGGCGTAAGACCACCGGATAGCCGATCTCCCGTGCAAAGGCCAGTCCGTCCTCCACGGACTCCACCACCAGGGAGGCGGCAACGGGCTCGCTGATGCGCTCCATGGCAGCCTTGAACTCCAGCCGGTCCTCCGCTTTTTTGATGGTCTCGGAGGTGGTTCCGATGAGACGCACATGGTGCTCACGCAGAAAACCGGACTCCTCCAGCTCCATGGCCAGGTTTAAGCCCGCCTGTCCCCCCAGGGTGGGAAGGATGCTGTCCGGCTGTTCCTTTAAAATCAACTGCTCCACCACTTCCGGCGTCAGGGGCTCGATATAGACTTTGTCCGCGATATCCTTGTCGGTCATGATCGTGGCCGGGTTGGAATTTAAAAGTACCACCTCCAGGTTTTCTTCCTTCAAGGAACGGCATGCCTGGGTTCCTGCATAGTCAAACTCTGCGGCCTGGCCGATGACGATGGGGCCGGAGCCGATAACCAGTACTTTTTTGATGCTCATATCTCTAGGCATTGTTTGATCCCTCCATCATTTCCAAAAATCTGTCAAACAGGTATCCTGAATCCTGGGGCCCCGGACACGCCTCCGGATGGAACTGGACCGTAAAAATCGGTTTGCCCACATATTCCAGCCCTTCATTGGTGCCGTCGTTGACATTGACAAAGGCAGGAACGGCAACGGACGAATCCATCTGGTCGGTATCCACCACATAGCCGTGGTTCTGGGAGGAAATGTAGACCCGTCCGGTTCTCAGATCCTTGACCGGGTGGTTTCCGCCCCGGTGCCCGTATTTGAGCTTGTGGGTCTTAGCGCCTGCGGCAAGGGCCATGAGCTGGTGGCCGAGGCAGATCGCAAATACAGGAATATTCGACTGATATATTTTTTTGATTTCTTCGATAATAGAAACACAGTCCGCCGGGTCTCCAGGCCCGTTGGAAAGCATGATACCGTCCGGATTAGCGGAAATGATTTCCTCCGCGGCGGTGTGCGCCGGATAGATGGTCACCTCGCAGCCGCGTTCGTGTAAAGATCTGGCAATGTTCTGTTTTGCCCCTAGATCAAGAAGTGCTACCTTTTTGCCGTCCCCCGGAAGAACCTGTTTTTTGCGGCAGGTCGCCCTGGAAACAACGTCCCCGATATGGTATGACTTTAACAGAGGAAGAATCTCCTCACGGTTGTAATTCAAATTGGTGGTGATCATACCGTTCATGGTTCCCTTTTCCCGCAGAATCCTGGTCAGCGCGCGGGTGTCGATGCCTGCGATCCCCGGGATATCCTGCTGCGCCAGAAAATCCTGAATGGTGCCTTCACAGCGGAAATTGCTGGGCCTGCGAGACAGCTCCCGCACAATATAACCGTCCGGCCATGCCTTCCGGGATTCCATATCCGGTGTGATTCCGTAATTGCCGATTAAAGGATAGGTCATCACAACGGCCTGTCCCGCATAAGAAGGGTCTGTCAGCACCTCTAAATATCCTGTCATAGACGTATTGAATACGATTTCGCTGATCATGTCTCTTGTGGAACCGATGCTTGTACCTGTAAACACAGTTCCGTCTTCTAAAATGAGAAACGCTTTCATCCATTCACCTTTCCCTTCGTGTGTATTCGTCTTGTAGTAGCAATCAACTGCCGGCGGCTCCCGGCGGGAGAGGGCAGCGGTATCCGGGAACGATCGGTGTCCGCATTCCCAAATTGTAAAGATTATACTACAACTCCTTTGATAATTCAACTTGTTTTTTTCAGAGGGATTATTTATGGATTATCTGCGGGTTTAGAAAAGTTTAGAGGTTTATTTTCGGGAGAAAGACCTTTCTTCCTGCCGCTGTTCCAGATACGATTCTGCACAGAACAGCGGCAGGTTTTCTATCGGATTTTTAATATTCCTTCTTCTTCATAACATGCAGGGAGACCAGAATGGAGATCCCCAGTATTCCGGCCGAGGTCAGACAAAGGAGCAGTGTCAGGACTGCCGTGTCCATTCGGGAAACAAGACTCCTGAATAACCCGGGAACATCAATATGGAAATGCCTTGCCAGCGCAATCCCACCAAAAAAGACTGCGTACGCTATTCCGATGATTACGGCAAATGCAATCCGGCTTTTTTCGGCTTCAAATATTAGCTGGATGGGGATCATCAGCGCATGGACTAACGCCGACCAAAGGGCGCATGACAGCAGAACCCGCAGCATAAGTCCCGGATCAAAGGGGATACGGTTTGTGCAAACCGCGGCCAGGAGAAGCACGGAGGACACAGCCAGTGATCCGGCCATCGTAACGAGCATCAGGACATATTTTTCCATTGCATAGCCCCTGCGGCTGACCGGAAGCGTCAGAAGGAAGCTCATCCCGTTGGAGTGCTGGTCGTAGGAGATCGTAGACGTAGATGCCAAAGAAAACATGATGGTGATATAGCCGATGATGAAGGGAATGCCGCTGGTGCCGAATAACAAAAACGCAAACGAGATCACCATGGATAAAACAACCAGCATCTTTTGCTTCTTTAATAATTGAAAATCTTTAATCAATAATCCTTTCATAGCTTATAATCCTTTCATTCTATTCTTTCTATTGATTGATTCAGAGTCCATATTCCTGGTTTGTTCCTTTATCCGAGGGCTTTCCCGCAGATCATCATCACGATCAGCTCGTCAATGCTGCCTTTTTCCACCGTAATCTCCGGGTGGTTTTCCAGATAGAACTGCTTCTGGTTCGTCAGGCAACTATACCCGAAGGTTTCCTTTTTATACCGGAGGACGTAAGATTTGTCCAGGGCGTCGTATTGCTCCTTTGTCATCTTGAGAAGGGCGTAGCTATCCAGCAGCACATCCGTGTCCTCGTGGAGGATGATCTTTCCCTCATGGATCATATACAGATCGTCGCAGAAACCTTCCAGATCCGCGGAAATGTGGGAGCTGATCAGGATCGAACGATCTCCCGGCTCCATGTATTCCCGCAGCAGATCCAGCAGATGGTCTCTTGCGATCACGTCCAGTCCGGCGGTGGGTTCGTCCAGGACGAGCAGACGGGCATTGTGGGAAATGGCTGTCAGAACCTGCAGCTTCTGCTTCATCCCGGTGGAAAATTCCTGCAGTTTCTTCTTTGTGGGAATGGAAAACTCTTCGCATTTTTTCAGGAAATTATCCTTTTGAAAATCGGGATACATGGCACGGAGTATGGGAATCAGCTCCTGAACCGTCAAAGAGCCGCTAAAGCCGGAATCCGACAGGACCACGCCGATCCGGGCCTTATCCTGCAGATCCAGGTTTTGGGCCGGTTTTCCAAAGATCTGTAAGGAGCCGCCCTCCGGCGAGATCAGCCCCAGGATCGCTTTAAACGTGGTGCTTTTTCCGGCTCCGTTCTTCCCCACCAGGCCGGTGACGCAGCCCTTGCGGACCTCTATGGAGCACTCCAGGTCAAATCCTTTATAGTGCTTGGTTACGTGTTCTAGTCTTAACATCTTATTGATCCTCCAATACAATCTGAAATAAATCTGTAATCTCCTGGTTGCTCATACCGCAGCTTCGGCCTTTCCGGATCGCCATCTCCAGGTCGGCCTCCACTTCTTTTTTCTTCTCCTCCAGCATCAGCTCCTGGCTGGCCAGCGTGACAAAGCTGCCTTTCCCATGTACGGTGACGACAAAGCCCTCCGCGTCCAGCGCGTCGTAGGCTTTCTTTACGGTCAGCGCGCTGACTTTCAGCTCCTTGGAGAGGGTGCGCACCGATGGGAGCATGGCCCCCTCCTGCAGATCCCCGCTCATGATGAACTTCTTGATCTGCGAGACGATCTGTTCGTAGATGGGCTGCATGGAAGAATTGTTGATGATCAATTTCACTGTCATCCCTCCTTCTGCATAAACAGTATATAACAGTAATAAACTGTTGTCAACTGTTTTATACTGTTTATTCAAAAATAATTTTGTTTCACTGCGGACAGTTTTATGATATAATGAAATAGTTGACAAAAACTGGAAGCGGTATTACATTCATAATACGCGGATGAGCAAGGATTTTGTTTCCATCGCCATCCATCCGTTGATTTTTTTTAGATAAAAGCGACAGGAAAAGGAGCTGCTATGATTAAAGGTGCGATATTTGACGTAGACGGTACACTGCTGAATTCCATGCCAGTCTGGGAAAATTTAGGCGAGCTTTACCTGAAATCCGTCGGGGTCGAGGCGGAGCCGGGGCTGGGCGAGGAACTGTCTGCCATGAGCCTGCCGCAGGGGGCGGATTATCTGATCCAGCACTATCATCTGGGGAAGACGCGGAACAAGGTTCTGGACGGCATCAACCAGCAGGTTCGGGATTTTTATGCCCAGAAGGTTCCCTTAAAGCCGGGAGTCCGGGATTTTCTGGAGGGTCTGAGGGAATATCGGATTCCGATGGTCATCGTGACCTCCAGCGACCGGGGAAATGTAGAGGCCGCGCTGAAACGGCTGGGCGTGATGAACTTTTTCGACGGGATGCTGACCTGCACGGAGATGGGAACCGACAAGAACCGGCCGGACATCTATCTGGCCGCGTCCCTGCAGCTGGATACGGAGCCATGGGAGACCCTTGTCTTTGAGGATGCTTACCACGCCGTCCTGACCGCAAAAAAATACGGCTTCCGGACGGTGGCCGTATACGACGAGGCCAACGACGGGAAACTTGGCAAGATCTGGAATACGGCGGACATCTATCTGTCCGAATATGCGGACTTTGATCTGTTTTGGAGGAGAGTGTCAAAATTGTGAAAGAAAAGAAGAAAGCTATTGCAGTCATTTACATCCTGCTTTCCGCACTGTTCTTTTCGCTGATGAATATGTTTGTGCGACTGTCCGGAGACCTGCCGTCGGTGCAGAAAAGCTTTTTCCGCAACCTGGTATCCCTTGCCTTTGCCGCTGCGATCTTAAAACGGGAGGGCGCGTGGTTTTCGGGAAAGCGGGAGAATATCCGGTATCTGCTTCTGCGCTCTGCGGCAGGAACATTGGGAATCCTCTGCAACTTTTATGCGGTGGACCATCTGGTGCTGGCGGACGCATCCATGCTGAATAAGATGTCGCCGTTTTTCGCGATCGTGTTCAGCTACCTGATCCTGAAAGAGAAGATCCGGCTTCCCCAGGCGCTGATCGTGGGATGCGCCTTTGCGGGGAGCCTTCTGATCATCAAACCGACGGAAGCGGTATTCCATTCCCCTGCGGCCCTGATCGGGCTGCTGGGCGGCCTGGGGGCCGGAATCGCATATACCTATGTCCGGGTGCTGGGGACGAAGGGGGAAAAAGGGCCTTTTGTCGTATTTGTATTTTCCGCTTTTTCCTGTGCGGTGACGCTGCCTTACCTCCCGCTGTATTTTCAGCCTATGTCAAGAGGGCAGCTTTTGAGTCTTCTGCTGGCTGGGCTTTCGGCGGCGGGCGGGCAGTTCAGTATTACCGCGGCGTATTTCCACGCCCCTGCAAAAGAAATATCCGTATATGATTATTCCCAGATCCTTTTTTCGGCTGTCCTGGGTTTTTTCGTGTTCGGGCAGATACCGGACGCGCTGAGCTGGATTGGGTACGGGATCATTTGTTCCATGGCCGTTGCCATGTTTTTATATAACCGGAAACGGACCTTGTGAAACGAAATCAGTCAAAGAGTGAGGGTGAAATCCATGAGCAGTGAGAATAATAGTAATGATATTGCGGTGAAGCGGGCAGCCGCCGAGATGCTCCGGAAGGCAGAGGCGGTCTACATGATCCTGTCCCTTTGCACCAGAATGCCTTATGTGGTCTGCGACGAGACCACTTACGATGATGAGATCCTTCTTTATTTTGAGGAAGAAGCGGCAAAGGCGGCGGTGAAAAAGCTGCTGGAGAAAAAGGAGCCTGTGCAGGCGGTGAAGATTGAGAAAAAGGATCTGCTGGCATTCTATGTCAGCCTGATGCCTCTGGGGGTCAACTGCATCCTTGTGAACCGGGATACGCCGGTGGAGATCTCCATCCAGCTCCATGAGATCATCCGCAGGAAGGAGCCGGAAGAGGAGGGGAATGTCCTGATTGAGAATCCCCAGCTCCATCTGACGGCCCTTTATTTTATGCAGTCGGTGCGGAAAGCGCAGAAAGTGGAGCTGACAGAGGAATTAAAAGAGCTCCATGAGGAAATGATGGTACATTATCAGCGCGGGAAATACATCATCCCGGTCAAAGAAAACGCCGGAACGCTGGTGATGAAACAAAAAAACGGACAGGTCTTCCAGCCTGTTTTTACGGATATTCAGGAGTATAAAAAGTTCTTGAGCATGCAGCAGGAGAAGGAGATCAAGTCTGCGGTGCTTCCGGCGGATCAGATTCCGGGACTCCTTGCGCCGGAGACATCGGGCGTGGTGGTCAATCCCTTCGGCGTGAACCTGCAGCTTCAGATCAAACGTGGGAAGCAGGTGAAGAACGGATAGCGCCTTGCCGGATGACAGGAATGTGTCTGCCCGGGGAACGGCCGGAGGGAATGTCAGAAAAAAGCGGACTGAATGCACGCAACCGCTATTTTACTGGCCGG
The DNA here is from genome assembly GCF_056796775.1 of Schaedlerella sp. NCBI lineage: Bacteria > Bacillati > Bacillota > Clostridia > Lachnospirales > Lachnospiraceae > Schaedlerella > Schaedlerella sp. Next base: position 11,779 of record NZ_JBQIKP010000007.1, on the reverse strand, counting down.
ATGCCTTGCAGCAGGGTGCAAGGCACCGTGAACAGTAATACAGGCTGCAGAACTGATTTTCGGGCATACTCAGGCATATACTTTACTATCATCAAAAAAGGAGCATGATATGAATCAACATGAAACGATGTCAATGGAACAGGTTGCGATGCGGGTGTCCAAAACCAGCATCCTTGTGAATACGCTTCTGTCCCTGGCGAAGCTGGCTGCGGGAATCCTGGCTTCATCGGAGGCCATGGTCTCCGACGCGGTTCATTCCGCGTCCGATGTGTTCAGTACCTTTGTGGTCATCATCGGAATCAAGATGGCCGGAAAAAAGGCGGATAAGGAGCATCCCTACGGGCATGAGCGTATGGAGTGCGTGGCAGCCATCCTTTTGTCCGCGGTGCTGGCCCTCACGGGGGCGGGGATCGGCTTTTCCGGCCTGCGCAAGATCGCAGGCGGTTCCTTTGAGAACCTTGCGGTCCCGGGAATCCTTGCCATGGGGGCGGCAGTCCTGTCTATTGTGGTGAAGGAGTGGATGTTCTGGTACACCCGGGCAAATGCGAAAAAAATCAATTCCGGGGCGCTGATGGCGGATGCCTGGCATCACCGTTCGGATTCCCTGTCTTCCATCGGCGCCCTGGCGGGCATCATCGGGGCCAGGCTGGGATTTCCGGTGATGGATCCTCTGGCAAGCGTGATCATCTGCCTGTTCATTTTCCAGGCGGCCTATGAGATCTTCAAGGACGCAGTGGATAAGATGGTGGATAAAGCCTGCGACGAGGAAACCGTGGAGAAGATCCGCGCCCTGGCAAAGCGGCAGCGCGGCGTGATGCGGGTGGATTCCCTGCAGACAAGGGAATTTGGAAATAAAATCTATGTGGATCTGGAGATTGCGGCGGATGGCCATCTGTCGCTGAATGAATCCCATGAGATTGCGGAGGATGTCCATGACGAGATTGAGAAGGCATTTCCGCAGATCAAGCATATCATGATCCATGTCAACCCTTATATCAACCGCAAGACGGTGTATGCCCTTCTCGGGGAAGTGGATAACGGGGATCTGGAAGATGTGTATCAGCTTCTTCTGGGCTACCTGGAGAAACGAAAGCAGGGCCGGCCGGATTAGGAAGTACAAAGGAGGAGGCATATGGAGAGCCGAAAACAGCCGATAGGATTTCTAGTGAAGCAGATCAATAATGTATTTGAAAAGGAGCTCAACGGGAGGCTTCGGACGATCGGCGTCACTTCCTCCCAGTGCGCGGTGCTGGACTATCTGTTCCACTCCAATAAGGAAGCGGTGAACCAGCGGGACGTGGAGCGGAACCTGAACCTGAAAAATCCGACGGTGACCGGGATCTTAAAGCGTCTGGACGAAAAGGGCTACATCCTCTGCGTGCCCAACGAAGAGGATAAGCGGAGGAAAAATATCTATCTGACGGAAAAAGCGTACGATATCCAGAAACGGATGGAAACAGACCGGAAAAAGCTGGATAAGCGGCTGACCATGGGGATGACGAAGAAGGAGGTCGCGGCAGTGACCCGGGCGCTTGAGAAAATGCTGTACAACATTGCAGACCCGTGAAGGAGGAAATCACAATGAGCTACGCGGATAAAGTATTTATAGACATGTGCAGGGATATCATCGACAACGGCACCAGCACGGAAGGGGAGAAGGTACGTCCGGTGTGGGAGGACGGAACCTCCGCCTATACGGTGAAGCGGTTCGGGGTGGTAAACCGTTACGACCTGTCCAGGGAATTTCCGGCATTGACGCTTCGGCGCACCGGGATCAAAAGCTGTACCGATGAAATGCTGTGGATCTGGCAGAAGAAGTCCAGCAATATCCATGACCTGAACAGCCACATCTGGGACAGCTGGGCGGATGCCGACGGTTCCATCGGAAAAGCCTACGGATACCAGATGCAGGTGAAGCACCAATACAAAGAGGGCATGATGGATCAGGTGGACCGGGTGATCTACGACTTGAGGCACAACCCTTACAGCCGGAGGATCATGACGAACATCTATGTGCACCAGGACCTCCATGAGATGAACCTGTACCCCTGCGCCTACAGTATGACGTTTAACGTGACGAAAAACAGGGACAGTGAGGATCTGACCTTAAACGGGATTTTGAACCAGCGCTCCCAGGATGTGCTGACGGCCAACAACTGGAATGTATGCCAGTACGCGGTACTGCTGCACATGCTGGCCCAGGTCTGCGGCATGCAGGCCGGGGAGCTGGTGCATGTGATCGCGGACGCCCACATTTACGACCGCCATATCCCACTGGTGGAGGAGCTGATCTCCCGTGAACCGCTTCCCGCGCCAAAATTCTGGCTGAATCCGGAGGTGACGGATTTTTACCGGTTCACCCCGGAGGATGTGCGCCTGGATCACTACGAAACCCACCCCCAAATCAAAAATATACCGGTTGCTGTTTAGAGGAGGAAGGCAAATGCGAAGCATTTCTTTCATGCCTTCCGACGACTTGCCCTCGAACCGCAGGTGAGGGGGCGCTACCTTATAACAGGAGGAAGGCAAATGCGAAGCATTTCTTTCATGCCTTCCGACGACTTGCCCTCGAACCGCAGGTGAGGGGGCGCTACCTTATAACAGGAGGAAGACAAATGCGAAGCATTGAAGGAGGAAACACAGAATGAATATCATTGTTGCGGTAGATAAAAACTGGGCGATTGGGAAGAATAATAAGATGATGTGGAGCATTCCGGCGGATATGCGGTTTTTTCGGGAAAAAACAACCGGACATGTGGTGGTGATGGGCCGGAAGACTCTGGAAAGCTTTCCAAACGGCCTCCCTCTGAAACAGCGGACGAATATCGTACTCAGCAGAGACAAAAATTATCAGGTAAAAGGGACGTTGGTCATGCATACCACAGAGGAGCTTTTGGAGCATCTGAAAGGCTATGCTCCCGAGGAGATCTTCATCATCGGCGGGGAAAGCATTTACCGGCAGTTTTTGCCCTATTGTGATACGGCATATGTCACAAAGATCGACCACGCCTACGATGCGGACACCCATTTCCCCAATCTGGATGAGATGCCGGAATGGGAGATGACAGAGGCCGGCGAGGAGCAGACAAGCTTTGACCTGGAATTTGTATTTACAAAATATGAGCGCAAAAGCGGCACAAAAGGCTTTGAGTAAAACGAACAGTGGTGAGTATGATGCATGATCCGGCAGCGGAGAAAAAACGGAAAACCTGGTATAGATGTTCCATGGCAGTGTTGCTGGCAGCGGCCCTGCTTCTGTCCGGCTGTACGGGCGGAGGCGGTGTTTTGTCCGGGCCTGTTCGGGAAACGGATTCCAAGGGCAGGGATGGTTCTGCTCTTAAGATCGTCACGACCATCTTTCCCCAGTATGATTTTGTACGGCAGATCGCCGGAGAACGGGTTTCCCTTCAGATGCTGCTGAAACCGGGGGAGGAGACCCATTCCTACGAGCCCACGCCCCGGGATATCATTGCCATCCAGAATGCGGATCTGTTCATCTACGTGGGCGGGGAAAATGATGCGTGGGTGGAAGACATCCTGGATGCCCCGGAGATGAAGCAGGTGCGAAGGCTCCGCCTGGTGGACTGCACAGCGCTTCTAAAGGAAGAGCATGTGGAAGGGATGCGGCATAAGGGGCAGCTATGCCCGGGGTCAGAGGAAGAAGAGGAGGAAAACGACGAGCATGTCTGGACCTCCCCGAAAAATGCCATGGAGATCACGAAGCGGATCACAGAGGAGCTTTCTGCGTTGGATCCGGATGGCCAAGAAGAATATAAGGCCAATCTGGACGCCTATCTGGAAGAGCTTACAGCGCTGGATCGCCAGTTCCGGGAGATCACACAAAAGGCTGCGGCCAGGGGACAGGATCTGCTGCTGTTCGGAGACCGGTTTCCCTTCCGCTATCTTGCACAGGAGTACGGTCTGCAATATTATGCGGCATTTCCCGGGTGCGCGTCGGATACGGAGCCAAGCGCGGCGATGATGGCGTTTCTGATCCGAAAGGCAAGGGAGGAGCAGATCCCCGTGATCCTGAAAATGGAGCTGAGCTCTGAACAGATCGCCCGGGCGGTGGCAGAGGCTTCCGGGGCAGAGGTCCGGGTGCTCTATAGCTGCCACAACCTGACTGCAGAGCAGTTTGAAGCCGGGGAGAGTTATCTCTCCATGATGCGTAAAAATGCGGAAACCCTGCAGGCGGCGCTGGGACAATGACAAGAGAAATTGACAAGAGAAGCGCCGGTGAGGGAAAATAAAGAGAGAATCGGGTCAGGGAGGATGGACGGATTATGGCACTGGTACAGTGTGAGGAGCTTACAATCGCATATGAGGGACAGGTAGTGGTCCGGGATCTGTCGTTTCAGATCCATCCCGGAGATTACCTCTGTATTGTGGGAGAAAACGGTTCCGGCAAGAGTACCCTGGTGAAAAGCCTTCTCGGACTGAAAGCCCCCTTGAAGGGGCGGATCGTGCTGGGGGACGGGTTAAAGCAAAAGGAGATCGGTTATCTGCCCCAGCAGACGGACGTCCAGAAGGATTTTCCGGCCAGCGTCCAGGAGGTGGTTCTCTCGGGCCGTCTGAACAGCCGGGGGATGAAGCCTTTTTACACCTCAAGGGACAGGGAACAGGCAAAGGCCATGATGGGTCTTCTGGGGATCGAAGGGCTGAGACGGAGCTGTTTCAGGGATCTGTCCGGAGGGCAGAAGCAGCGGGTTCTCTTAGCCCGGGCGCTTTGCGCGACGAAAAAGATGCTGCTTCTGGACGAGCCGGTGACGGGGTTGGATCCCCTTGTGACAGCAGAGTTTTACCAGCTCATCAAGGAAGTAAACCAAAGGTCCGGGATCGCGGTGGTGATGGTTTCCCATGACATCGAGAGCGCCGTGCGGGATGCCTCCCACATCCTCCACCTGCAGGAAACCGCACTGTTTTACGGAAAAGCGGAAGAGTACAGGGAAAGCCTGGTGGGCCGGATGTTTCTGGAGCGTACAAAAACGCCCGGAGAAATGGCCTGTGGGAGTCAGGAGCCTGCGGGAAATGCAGAAATAACAGGCAGCGGGATACCTGTGTATACAGAAACTTCTGAAAAGAGAGGTACAGATTTTGATTGATACGGTGTTTGAAATGCTTTCCTATCCATTTATGGTACGGGCCTTTGTGGTGGGAATCCTGGTGTCTTTGTGCAGTGCGCTGCTTGGGGTCAGCCTGGTGCTCAAACGGTATTCCATGATCGGGGACGGGCTTTCCCATGTGGGGTTCGGCGCGCTGGCAGTTGCCGCCGCGCTGAATGCCGCTCCGCTGACGGTGGCCATCCCGGTGGTGGTCACGGCGGCGGTATTGCTTCTGCGGGTCAGCGCAAACAGCAAGATCAAAGGGGATGCGGCCATTGCCCTGATCTCCACCAGCGCGCTGGCCGTGGGAATCATGGTCATTTCCATGACTACCGGAATGAATACGGACGTGTATAACTATATGTTTGGAAGTATCCTGGCCATGAGCAGCCAGGATGTGAAAATGAGCGTGCTGCTTTCCCTGGCAGTCCTGATCCTGTATGTATTCTTCTATCACAAGATCTTTGCCGTCACCTTTGATGAGACCTTTGCCCAGGCCACCGGAGTCAGGGCGGGGCTGTACAATACCCTGATCGCGGTGCTGACTGCGGTGACCATCGTGCTGGGCATGCGGATGATGGGAACCTTGCTGATCTCCAGCCTGATCATCTTCCCGGCCCTGACCTCCATGCGGGTGTGCACAACCTTCCGCTCCGTGACGGTCAGTTCCGCTGTTGTGTCGGTGGTCTGCTTCTGCGTTGGGATCACCGTGTCCTACTTTTTTGCCGCGCCTGCCGGCGCCAGCGTGGTGATTGCAAACCTTCTGATGCTGGGGGGATATACCATAGCTGGGGCAGTGAAAAACCGGAGTGTTTTTAAACAAAATGGTTGATCCTCTCAAAAAAACTTTGATTTACAGGCATACAAGCAGGATTTCAAGCTGAACTTACGGCCAGCCATGAAGCGCTGGCAATGATTGCAGGAAAATGGGCTGACTGGAATCCCGAATATGGGATTCGCAGCGGCCAAGCAGGAAATCGGCGCTGCCCCCGTAAAGGTCGGCCATATTTCCAAGGCTGTCTATGGATTAGGTCTTACTTTAATGCTGTCTCTCTTTTCAATTTTTGTATTTTAGCTCTGTCATGTGCTAAAATACAAAAATTGTAGTGATAGCAACAATCATTAGTAATACAAGAATCGTTACTCTTTAGACGTTTCCTTTTTTTCCGGCACTTCCCGGCTGTCATTTTCGTCTTTCAGAGCTTTTTTCAGGAACAATTTCCGTCCCTTTTTCAGGAACAGCACTGCAAGAGCTGCTACCGCCGCAAGCAATACCAGTACAGGCAGGTTGGACACCAGGAAGACGAAGGAATTTACAAAGAAGTCCCGGATCCCGTACAAGCTGTTTCGGAAGCCGCCTTTGATCCTGCTGCCGACAGTGTCGGAGGTCTCTTTTTCATATTCCACTTCCCGGATGTTGATATCGACGGTGCTGTAGTCGATCTGGTTGTCATAGGTCCGAAGCTGGGATTCGTAGCTGTTGATCTCATAGCGCAGATCCGAGAGCTTGGATTCCAGGGCAAGGATCTGCTCCAGGTCTTTTGCCTGCTCCAGCAGTTCCATCACCCGCTCATATTCGGTCCGCAGGGAATCTTTGTACGCAGTCTTATCCACATAGTCCAGCGTCACATCCTGCACGCTTTCCGACTGGTTCGTAATCGTGCCGAGCTTCCCTGCTTTGCTCACAAAATCGTCCAGATGTTCGGAGGGGATGCGCACACAGAGGTAGTAGTAGCGGTAGCTCTGGCCGCCCGGGGCGTCATAGCTGGACTGCTCGACATAGCCTCCGAAGGAAGCGATGGAGTCTTCAAGCTGCTTTTTCAGGGTATCAAAGGTTCTGGTTTCCATGGTGAGGGATACGGTTTTGATCAGTTTCCGGGAAGACAGATCCTGCCCGGATATCTCCGGGGAAGAGGAATTGTCTTCGCCTGCTCCCTCCTCTGGGATTGACGCTTCCGCGTCCACGGCAGACATTTCTTTTGTTTCCCCATAGTTGTTCTGAAAACCGCTGTCCGCATCCGACACGATCTGGGCAGCCTCGGTCCCGCCGGACGCGCTGTCATAGCCCTTTGCGCCGCAGCCGGTCAAGATCAGGACTGTGATCAGAAACAGGATCAGAAGGTTGTGGGATTTTCTTTTCATAATCTTCATAAGTGTCTCCTCCTTTATATTTGTAACCAATTTGCGCGGCAAATGGATTGCGCCATATTATATCAGAGTACGAAAACGACGGTTTTGTTGCGGTAAATTCAAAAAAAATGGGAAATTTTTACAAGCCGCAGTCACATTTTGCAAAAGTTTCATTTATTTTGTAGAAAATTATAACATATTGTGATAAAATGTACCACAGAATGACTTAATTTAAGAAATGGAGGTAAAGTAATGCCTGAAAAGAAACAGACGGTTCCGTTCTCAGGAACAAAGGAACAGGAAGAAGCTTTGTTAGAAGTGATCGCCGGGCTGAAAGACGAACCGGGGGCATTGATGCCGATCCTGCAGAAGGCGCAGGATATCTATGGTTATCTTCCGATGGAAGTGCAGAAGATGATCTCCGACGGGACCGGGATTCCGCTGGAGAAGATTTACGGAGTGGTGACATTCTATTCGCAGTTCAGCTTAAGTCCCAAGGGCAAGTACCGGATCTCAGTCTGTCTCGGGACAGCCTGCTATGTAAAGGGTTCCGGGGACATTTACAATGCGCTGATGGAAAAGCTGGGCATCGTCGGCGGGGAGTGTACGCCGGACGGGAAGTTTTCCCTGGATGCCTGCCGCTGTGTGGGGGCCTGCGGACTGGCGCCGGTTATGATGGTGAACGACGAGGTTTATGGACGTCTTACGGTAGATGATATTGACGATATCCTGGCAAAATATGAATAAAACATTGTTTCAGAATATCCGCAGAATTTGAGAAAAATGGAGGACATATATGAAATCTCTTGAAGAATTACGTGTGATCAGGGAAAACGCGAAGAAGCATGCCTGCCGTTACCGTGTCCATGTGTGCGGAGGTACGGGCTGTACTTCTTCGGGAAGCCTGAGGATCATTGAAAGGCTGGAACAGGAAATCAAGGCCAACGGCCTGGAGGAGGATGTAGAGATCGTAAAGACCGGATGCTTCGGCCTGTGCGCCCTGGGGCCGATCATGATCGTACATCCGGAAGGCTCTTTTTATTCCATGGTAAAGGAAGAGGATATTCCGGAGATCGTTTCCGAGCATCTCAAAAACGGCAATGTGGTCAAACGGCTTTTGTATGAGGAGACCACCAAGACCGAACACATCCTGCCTCTGGAGGAGACCAATTTCTATAAGAAGCAGCACAGGGTGGCTCTGCGCAACTGCGGGGAGATCAGCCCGGAGCATATCGAAGAATACATAGGGGTGGGCGGCTATGAGGCGCTGGGCAAGGTGCTCACCGAGATGACCCCGGAGCAGGTCATCCAGCTCATCACGGACAGCGGCCTGAGGGGACGCGGCGGCGCGGGATTCCCCACAGGACTGAAGTGGAAGTTTGCGGCTGCCAACCAGGCGGATCAGAAGTATGTCTGCTGCAACGCGGACGAAGGCGACCCGGGCGCGTTCATGGACCGTTCCGTTTTGGAAGGCGATCCCCATGCGGTTCTGGAAGCCATGACCATTGCCGGCTACGCCATCGGAGCGACACAGGGGTACATCTATGTACGCGCGGAGTATCCCATTGCGGTGCAGCGTCTGGAAATTGCCATCAGCCAGTCCAGGGAACTGGGCCTTCTGGGGGATGACATTTTCGGAACCGGCTTCAAATTTGACATCGGGCTCCGTCTCGGTGCCGGCGCGTTTGTATGCGGGGAGGAGACGGCGCTGATGACGTCCATCGAAGGAAACCGCGGGGAGCCGCGTCCGCGTCCGCCGTTCCCGGCGCTCAAAGGCTTGTTCCAGAAACCTACCATCCTGAACAATGTGGAGACCTACGCCAACATTCCCCAGATCATCCTCAACGGCCCGGAGTGGTTCGCTTCCATGGGAACCGAGAAGTCCAAGGGGACCAAGGTATTTGCCCTGGGCGGCAAGATCCACAACACGGGGCTGGTGGAGATCCCCATGGGGACGACGCTGCGCGAGATCGTGGAAGAGATCGGCGGAGGCGTACCGAACGGCAAGAAGTTCAAGGCAGCGCAGACCGGAGGACCCTCCGGCGGATGTATCCCTGCTGAGCATCTGGATGTACCCATCGACTATGACAATCTGCTTGCCATCGGTTCCATGATGGGTTCGGGCGGGCTGATCGTCATGGATGAGGACAACTGTATGGTGGACATCGCCAAATTCTTCCTGGAATTTACGGTGGACGAGTCCTGTGGAAAATGTACCCCCTGCCGGATCGGTACGCAGCGGATGCTGGAGATCCTGGAGAAGATCACCAAGGGACAGGCTACCATGGAGGATCTGGATAAGCTGGAAGAGCTGTGCTACCACTTAAAGTCCAATTCCCTGTGCGCGCTGGGGCAGACTGCGCCCAATCCGGTGATCTCCACGCTGCGGTATTTCCGGGATGAATACATTGCCCATATTGTGGATAAAAAATGTCCTGCGGGCGTCTGCAAAGACCTGCTGCAGTATAAGATTGACGCAGATAAATGTAAAGGCTGTACGCTTTGTTCCAGAGTTTGTCCCGCAGGGGCCATCGTGGGCAGCGTAAAAGAGCCGCATATGATCAATTCCGAGAAGTGCTTGAAGTGCGGCGCTTGTATCGAAAAATGCCGCTTCGGCGCGATCTACAAAGAGTAAGGGAGGAGTGAGAGAATGGAAAATGTGAATTTAAAGATCAATGGCCTTGATGTAAGCGCACCGGCAGGTTCAACGATTCTTGAGGCTGCACATATTGCCGGAATCAAGATTCCTACCCTTTGTTTTCTCAAGGAGATCAATGAGATCGGCGCATGCCGTATGTGTATCGTGGAAGTAAAGGGCGCAAGAAACTTAGTGGCGGCCTGCGTGCATCCGATCAATGAAGGTATGGAGGTGCGGACCAATACTCCGGAGCTGATCGCCGCGAGAAAGCGTACCTTAGAGCTGATCCTGTCAGACCATGACAAGAAGTGCCTCTCCTGTGTGAGAAGCGGAAACTGTGAGCTGCAGGCGCTCTGCCAGGAGTTAGGCGTTGCGGACGAGCAGTATTTTGCCGGGGAAGCCAACCATTATGAGCTGGATACCAGCGCGGCCCATATGGTACGGGACAACAACAAATGCATCCTCTGCCGGAGATGCTCCGCAGTCTGCGAAAAATCCCAGGCAGTGGGTGTCATCGGACCGAACCAGCGGGGATTCGCCACCTTTATCGGATCTCCGTTCGATATGGGGCTGGGAGAGACAAGCTGTGTATCCTGCGGTCAGTGTATCGCGGCCTGTCCTACCGGGGCGCTGTATGAGAAGGATTTCGTGGACGAGGTCCTGGCAGCGGTGGAAGACCCCGCAAAGCATGTGGTGGTTCAGCCCGCACCCTCCGTACGCGCGGCATTGGGCGAGGAATTTGGCTATCCCATGGGAACGGACGTGGAAGGAAAGATGGCCGCGGCCCTCAGAAGGATCGGATTTGACAAGGTATTCGATACCGATTACAGCGCGGACCTGACCATCATGGAAGAAGCCCATGAATTTATCGAGAGGGTGCAAAACGGCGGCGTGCTGCCGATGATGACCTCCTGTTCCCCGGGATGGGTGAAGTACTGCGAGCACTATTTCCCGGATCTTCTGGATCATCTTTCAAGCTGTAAGTCGCCCCAGCAGATGTTCGGAGCGGTGACTAAGACTTATTATGCTGAAAAGATGGGACTTGACCCGAAGGATATTGTCTGCGTCAGCGTGATGCCCTGTACGGCGAAAAAATTCGAGGTAGGCAGAGACGACCAGGACGCGGCAGGCGTGCCGGATGTGGATATCTCCATCACCACCCGGGAGCTGGCAAGGCTGATCCGCAAGGTGGGCATTGATTTTAGAAGCCTCCCGGAGGAAGGCTTTGACGATCCGCTGGGTGAGTCCACCGGAGCAGGCGTGATCTTCGGCGCCACCGGCGGCGTAATGGAAGCGGCCCTTCGGACGGCAGTGGAGACGCTGACCGGGGAAGAACTGGCAGACGTGGAATTTCAGGAAGTTCGCGGAACGGACGGGATTAAGGAAGCGACCTACCATGTGGCGGACATGGATGTGAAGGTGGCGGTGGCATCCGGACTGTCCAACGCAAAGCAGATCTTGGAAAAAGTCCGCGCGGGGGAGGCGGATTATCACTTTATCGAGATCATGTGCTGTCCGGGCGGATGTGTAAACGGCGGCGGCCAGCCCCAGGTACATGCGGACGTGCGTAACTTCGAAGACGTACGTGCCATCCGGGCGAAGGTGCTGTATGACAACGATGCGGCGAAGCCCCTTCGGAAGTCCCACGACAATCCGTCTATCAAGAAGCTGTACGAGGAATACTTAGGCAAGCCGGGAAGCGAGAAAGCTCATCATGTGCTGCATACCAGCTATGTGAAGAGAAGTATCAACTAAATCCTGTTTTAAGAAAGCAGACCTGCGGGAGGAAAGCAATCCGGCAGGTCTGCCTTTTTTATTCTATAGGGTGCGCCCAGCTAAGGGCTTGGAATTCGGTGGGTGAAAGTCCTACGGTGTAAGGTACAAGCTATACCGCACCAAGCGAGTCTTG